>JBJEDP010000325.1:0-2876 GCA_051872175.1 Candidatus Limisoma sp. | reverse complement strand
TGAACACTTCGATTTGAACATTCTCGGCAGGCACAATCTCGCCATCGTTGACAGTGAACAAATCAGCGTCGGCATCAACAAGTTGCACAGCCGATACGTTGTCGTTTTTACCGTTGAGCGTAACGATTACATCGTTGGCATAAGCCGACGAGATGCGCAATTTTGCCGTATGATTACCATGGTAGATGCCGGGCTTATAAGTAACTGTCACAGTATTTTTGGCAGTCAACCAGCTTGTGGCATCGGTCTTTACGCTGAAATGGCGAGCATCTGCGCCGGTGAGGCACAATTGCGGTGTGCCGTAGAAATCGCTGCGGGTAAACGTAAATGTGTTTGTTACGGCATTACCATCAGCAGAATAGAGGCTCAGCGATGTCGCCGAGGGGGTAATTACGGTTTTGTTAATCTTGCTTGCAAGTCCGTTTGTTTCGTCAAGGCTATAACGGAAGATGTTTGCCTTACGGTTGCCGCTTGCGCCCGTAACAACGCCGAGCAACATGTGCGGACGCCCCTTCGAATCGCGGTGCACTTTCACGCCTTCGGGTTCGCCGTCGTCGAGCGACAAGATTTCGCTCTTCATAACGGGTTTACGATATGCCAATTGTCCTGTTCTCCAGTTGAACACGTGCAAGATGATGGTCGGGATAGTCTTACCGTTGTTAGTAGCAGCCGCCGAGTTGTTACGACCTACGCCTTCGCAGTGGTAGATGTAGTCGCCGCTAATGGTAAAGCCTTGGTGGTCCCAAGTTTGGAAGCCTTTGTCGAGTTCGTCGATATTGCTGTTATCGTTAGTATAGTTCATCTTGTTTGTGAGTTTCTGCACTTGCACAACGTTAAGTGGCGTTGCATCCGACCATTTCGTGAACACCTCGTCAAGGTCGTAGACTCCGTAATATACATCGCCGTAGGTCGAGCGCTCGCAGTAGAGGCGATTGTCGCGGTCGATGGTCGGATATTGGAAGTTGCGATTGAATTTGTTCTTGAAATAGTGGATTGTATAGGTTTTTCCGCCGTAGGTAAAGCTGTCTTTACTACAATCGGCAGTTGCTCCCGATACGAAAGGAACAAAACTGATGGCTTGGGTCTTGATGCCGTCGTAGGAAGGCGTCGTATTGGCGTCGAGGGCTTTACCGCCGGTGATGATATAAAGCGTGCCGTTGTACTTGCAGACAGCCATGTTAGAGCCGTGTCCGGCGTGGTCGAGATACATGCGTTGCTGACTGATGCCGCCTGACGAGTTTTTGTAGACGCGAGTCACACAAAGCGGCTCGGTTGATTTCAAGTTAAGACCGGACTGCGAGTTCGGGCAAATCTGAACGAAGTAGATGTCGCCGGTTGAGTCGTCGATGTCGAAACTTTGTGCCACGCGAGTCGAAGCCGTGATGTTGAAATCTTTCATTTGCCCGCCGGCTGCATTCGTGTAGTAGTCTAATGTTGTACCCTTGCTGGATGCAAAGTCGAACAACTCGGTAGAACCTGCGAAATAACGTTCCGAACCATCGGCAACATTGGGTTGTTTAACCAAGCCCATACAGTATTCCGAGTTGGAGAAGCGGTTGAAACGCGTATCGACAACAGCAGGCGCATTATATGTATTGTTGCCGTAGAATATGTAGTTGTATTCGGTTCCGGCATTGGTCTTCCCTATCGGGCTTGTTTTGTCGAGGAAGAGGTTATAGTTCAAGTAGATGGTAGTGCTCTTGGGCGAAAGTTTGTAACTGCTATCTCCTTGGTTGAAGCGAATGGGAGCAAACATCGACGATTGTCCGTTGCATGCATCGAACACGTTGTTTTGGATATACACAGTCGTTGAGTTCGAATAGCCCAAGTATTCGAGGAAAATAGAAAAATCGCCGGTCGACGTGCCTTCGGTACGGGTATACTTTCCGACGTTTTTAAAAGAGTTGTTTTTGATGTTTATCGTATTTTGAGCATTTACGATATACATGCTTGTACCGCCGTCGCTGAATGTATTGTCGACGATATTGGTCGTGCCATATGCACCGGCGAGGACGATGAAATGGGCAGCTGCCGCATCGCTCCCCGCAAAAGAGTTATGACTGATGTTAATATTGTTGTAACGGCGGTGCGCATCGGCGTTTCCGGCATCGGCGCCGCGGCGAGCTGTACCGAAGCGAATGAATGCGGTGTTGCGTTCGCGCGCCAAAGTTTCGCCATAGACGTTATTGTAGATAAACGTAAATCCGTTTAGCGGCGACGCCGTTGTGGCGGTATTATTGTATATGCACGACGTGCCTGTAAAGGCAAAACCGTTGATGGTCAGTCCGCTGCCATTAATTGTGATTGTTCCTTTGATAAGGCTTTCCGCGTTTGGTCGCGTAGAAGTGCGACTGTCGCCGTAGGTGTTTGCGCCGTAGAGAGTGATGTTGGACGCCGAAATTGTCACGTTGCCCTCATACGTTCCTGATTCGAACCAGAAGTTATCGCCCGACTCTGCGTAATTCGGAATCTGTGTAATCGAATTAAGGATGTCGACGCCTCCTGTAAATTTCATTCCTGCGAAATAATAATTTTCGCCAAAACCGACAGTGCGATTTGTCACCAGGTAATCATTTGCCTGCGAAAAAAATGCCGCCGCCAGTGCTAACGACAAAAGTAATGGTTTTTTCATTGTTATTGTTTGCAAATAAATAAAACTTATCGTATTTCTACGATGTAACCTATTCTAAAAATTCATATAGCAAAGGGTGCCAAAAGCAATAAAGCGGATAAACTTGACACCACTCGTCTATTTCTGTAAAAACATACCCTACAAACCCATTCTGAGAAATGCGTATTGCAACTTTAGGTTTGCATGGATGCCGACCCCAACAGGCCGGCACCTCAGCATATTAACTTTCAAGAACGACTGCACG
>JBJEDP010000324.1:0-2906 GCA_051872175.1 Candidatus Limisoma sp. | reverse complement strand
TGGCGGTGGTTAGAGGTTATTGGTTAGAGGTTAGAGAAATAATACCATTGCCCATGCCCGGTCGCACCGAGGCGCGACCATGCAATTGCTTTATTGTCAACTCATTAACCGTATCGAAGGCGCTTCTCACCACTCTTACCTCTTACCTCTTACCTTAGCTCCCCACGCCTGGTCGGTCGCACCGGGGCGCGGTATAGCGGAGCGTTGCTCCGCGGTTAAATGGTTAAGAGGTTCAGAGGTTAATCGGCAGCTGCGCTGCGTGGAATTGCACGTTGATGGGGCAATTCCTTTGATTGTCAAACTTTTGTGCTTTCCGAAGAACGCTCGTGGCTATTTCATCTGCAAGCCGTTGAGGTCGAAGCCGCGGAGGAATTCTTCGTAGCCCATGCGTTTTTTGCCGGATTGCTGTAGCGAGTTGATTTGCAGATACTCGTCGGCGCATGCCACTAAGATTCGTCCATCGGACGTCGTAATGCTTCCGGCTGCGGCTCCGGCGGCTGATTTCCCGGTGCGCGCGGTTTCGTAAATCTTGATTTGAATCTCTTTGCCGGCTTTGTCGACCGTGTTCCACGCCGCCGGGTAGGGCGACAATCCTCTGACGAGGTTGTGGACCGTTTCGGCAGACTTCGTCCAATCGATGTGGCAGGTATCTTTGAAAATCTTCGGTGCGGGCGTCGGCGTTGCACCGCCTGTGAGTTCTTCCTGCGGGATGGTCTTAAACGTGCCGTCGATAATGGCGTCGACGGTTTCGACAACCATATCCGCGCCGAGCATCATCAGTTTGTCGTGTACGACGCCCACGTTGTCGGTGTCGGCAATGTCGATGCGTCGTTGCTGAATGATGTCGCCGGTGTCAATCTCGTGTTTGAGGAAGAAAGTAGTCACGCCGGTTTCTTTATCGCCGTTGATAACAGCCCAATTCAACGGGGCAGCACCGCGATATTTCGGCAAAAGTGATGCGTGGAGGTTGAACGTGCCCAGTCGCGGCATCTGCCAGACCACCTCGGGCAACATACGGAAGGCGATGACGATAAACAAGTCGGCATCGATTGTGCGCAGAGCGTCGACAAAGTCGTCATCCTTCAGCCGCTCGGGTTGAAGTACGGGCAAGCCTTTTTCGACGGCATAGCGCTTAACGTCGCTCTGCATAAGGTGCTTGCCGCGTCCGGCGGGCTTGTCGGGCATTGTTACGACGGCTGCCACGTTGTAGCCACCGTCAACGAGTTTTGCAAGGCTTGCTACGGCAAATTCCGGAGTGCCGAAAAATACTATTTTGAGGTTTTCTTTAGTCATTGTTTATGGTTTTTTAGTCGTCGGAGTAGTGTCGGAGCACACGCCGATATGAGTTGAAAATCTTTGATTTCGAGACAAAGCCGATATATTTTCCGTGGTCGACCACCGGGAGGTTCCACGCGTTGGTCTTGTCGAACGTGCGCATCACTTGCTCCATATTTTCCGAAATTTCGAGTCTTGCAGGCGGCATACACATAAATTTGCGGACAAACATACGGTCGTAGAGCGACGGGCGGAACATGATGTTTCGGATGTCGTTGAGCAGCACGATACCGAGCAGGTTGCCCTCTTCGTCGGTCACGGGGAATAGGTTGCGGTCAGATTGTGAGATGACGTGAACCATCTCGCGCAGACTCATCTCGGGATGCACCACGGCGAAGTCTTTCTCGATAACGCTATCCATCTTCAGCAGCGTAAGCACGGCTTTGTCCTTGTGGTGGGTAAGCAATTCGCCGCGTTTGGCAAGACGCATTGTGTAGATGCTGTAGCGCACGAACAGGCGCACCGTGCAGTAGGAGATTGTCGACACAATCAGCAGCGGCAAAAAGAGTTGATAGCCGCCGGTCATTTCGGCGGTGAGGAAGATGCCCATCAGCGGTGCGTGCATTACGCCCGACATTACGCCTGCCATACCCATCAGCGCGAAGTTTTTGCACGACAGTCCGTCGCCGGGGAAGAGACCTAACGTGTTGACCAGGTAGGCGAAGAAGAATCCGGTCATACATCCGACGTAAAGCGACGGCGCAAACGTGCCGCCGACACCTCCACCGCCGTTGGTGGCACTTGTGGCAAACACTTTGGTGAGGATAATCATCAGCAAAAACAAGAGCACGAACCATACGTTGTCGCGCAGGCTGTAGAACACACTACCGTCGAAAAGCGTCGACGGGTCGCCCGTGAGCAGGTCGGTGATTGCTTCGTAGCCTTCGCCGTAGAGTGGCGGAAAGCAGAAAATCAATCCGCTGAGAATCACGCCGCCAATGCCGAATTTATACCACGGATTGTGTAACTTCGAAAACAGGTTTTCCATCTTGCCGATTACTTTCGTAAAGTAGAGCGACGTAAATCCGCAGACGATTCCGAGCACGATGGTGTAGGGGATGCGGTTGGTTAGGAAAGCCTCGCTCTGGTCGAACACGAATTCGGGGCTGTAGCCGGTGAAGATGTAGGAAACCGTAGCCGCCGTAATCGACGAGATGAGCAACGGCATAACCGATACGGTGGTCAAATCAATCATCAGCACTTCGATGGCAAAAAGCATACCCGCAATGGGCGCTTTGAAGATGCCTGCCACGCCGGCTGCCGCGCCGCTGCCGACAAGCATCATCAAGATTTGCGGCGACATGCGGAACAGGCTGCCCAGGTTCGATCCGATAGCGGCGCCCGTGTTGACTATCGGACCCTCGGCTCCTACCGAACCGCCGAAGCCTATCGTTATCGAACTGGCAACGACCGACGTATAGGTGTTGTGTAGTTTCAGTCGACTTTTGTTTTGCGAAATTGCGTAAAGCACTCGGGTTACACCGTGCGAGATATTGTCTTTTACGACATAACGTACGTAAATACCAACAATCAGAATAAGATCTCATCGGCAGAGGCGCACATGGCGCCAC
>JBJEDP010000323.1:0-2937 GCA_051872175.1 Candidatus Limisoma sp. | reverse complement strand
ACCCCTACTTCGCAAGCGACGAAACTCACGTCATCGAAGTCGACAGCGTCGACAACGTCAAAGATATGGGTCACGGCGTAAACATGGTGCGCAAAGGCGTGTCGGGAACAACTCAAAATCAACGCTTTGAGTTCAACATGAGCATCAACAACCCTGCCCTGACGGCTCAAATCCTTGTCGGCGTGGCTCGCGCTTCGATGCGCCAAAAGCCCGGCGCCTACACGATGATTGAAATTCCCGTAATCGACCTCCTTGCAGGCGACCGCGAAACGCTTATCAAGCATTTGGTATAGTCTGTTTCGAAAAAATTTCGTATTTTTGTAGAGAAATGGAACCGATAAGCATCGAAATACAGCATCCCGAGGTGTGGAATCTGTCGGCGCGAATTAGCGCCGACGGCATCACCTACGCCATGCACAGCACGATGGACGAGGGCACGTTGACCTACGGGCAAATCGCCTTCGACATCCCCGACCAAGCCGTGCACAAGCAGTTGGAGGCTGCCATCTACGACAATCGGTTTTTTCTCTACGATTACGGCAAACGCCGTTTTCTCATCGACAGCACGCGTTTTGTGATTGTCCCCGAGGAGTTTACGGCAGCCGACAACGCTCGCGCCGAGCAGTTTTTCCGTAGCCTCTACCCCAACGACAAGGCGGTTATCGCCGTCGACCGGCTTCCGGAAGTGGGCGCCGACATTACCTATGCTATCGAGCCGGCTATCGACTCGTTTCTGCGCCGCACGTTCGACAATCCGCCGACGCAACATGTGCTGACGCCGATTATTAAGTTTCTGCGCCAAAAAGACATCTACGGCGCCGAGCGCAAGATGTATGCCTACGTCACCGACCGATGCCTCGAGATTGTGGCGCTGCGCAACGGACGGCTCATCTTCGGCAACCGCTACGACTTCTCGACCGAAACCGACGCTTTATACTATATTATAAATGTATGGCGAACCCTCGAAATGAGCGACGCCGACGAACTCCACATCATGGGCGACAAAGAGCGGAAAAAAGCCCTGTTGCCGGAGTTGCGCAAGTACGTCAAAACCGTCATTCAGACCATCTTCCCCGCGCAACTGCTCAAACTGGGTAAAAACGCTATGACCGCACCGTTCGACTTAATTGTAATGCCGTTATGCGAATAATCCGTGGAAAATACGGACGCCGCCGATTCGACGTGCCCAAAAACATCACGGCACGCCCGACAACCGACTTCGCACGCGAGAACATCTTCAACGTCATCGAAAATCTTATCGACATCGATGGCATCGAAGCCCTCGACCTATTCGCCGGAACCGGCGCAATCAGCCTCGAACTGCTGTCGCGAGGAGCCGCTCACGTTACCGCCGTCGAAAAAGCCATGACGCAGTATGCCTTCATACGACGCACCGCCGAACAACTCGGCGAACGCAACCTAAACCTAATCAAAGGCGACGTTTTCAAGTTCTTGGCTGCTCCTCACGGGCAATTCGACTTCATCTTCGCCGACCCACCATACGACCTGCCGCGCTTCGGCGAAATTCCGCAACTCGTGCTCCAAGCCGACATCCTCAAGCCCGACGGATTGTTCGTCATCGAACACTCTCGCGCCTACGACTTCAGCACGCTCCCCGGTTTTGCCGACCACCGCGCCTATGGTAGCGTAAACTTCTCTATCATACGCAAATAGCCTCGTTATGCATAACAGAGCAAAAAATGTAACCAAAATTGAATATTTAACATTATTTAAATTTTTCTGTAAGTAAACAACGCAAAAATGTTACTATTTTTGCAGTCCACAATCTAAAAAACTTAAGAATTAACACCTATGAAAAAACTCTTTGTTGCTTTGGCAGCGCTATTGATTGCTTTACCTCAAATCCAAGCAGCCATTACAGTTAACCTAATGAAGCCATCGTGGTCGACCGTAAATGTGTATGCCTGGGACGCTTCAGGCAATCCATTAGTAGGCGCATGGCCCGGAAAAACCGTCACTTCGACGAAATCGTTCAACGGTTATGAGTGGTATTCGGTGACTTTTGCGTCATCGGTTACAAGTGCTAACGTCATTTTCAACAACGGCACCGACCAGACCGTTGACATCGAAGGCATCACTTCGACAACCTACTACAAACTCGATTCGACATCGGGTTCACAAATCACGGTGACCAACTTCTACGAAGGAACCACCAACATCAATGCTTCGCCGATAACCGTCTACTCTCTGACACCCGGATGGAGCAAAACCAACTACTACGCGTGGGACAACGCCAACCATACCCACCTCGGCGCTTGGCCCGGCACTACCATTACTACCACTAAAGCCGTAGGCGCCAACACTTGGACCTACTGCACATTCCCCGCCGGAATCACGCCGATGAACGTGATTTTCAACAACGGTACAACTCAAACCGGCAACATCGAAGGCATTACCGAAGACTCCTACTACGTAGTGAGCGGAACGACGGCGACGCGCGTCTACGGAGCTAATTCGACCGTTTCGTTTAACAAAACCTCAGGCGCTTACGCCTCGGGCACATCCGTTACGATGAGCATCAGCAACTGCTCCAACACCGCAAATGCAAAAATCATCTACACCACCGACGGCTCTACTCCGTCGCTGACCAACGGCTCACAAGTGGCATCGGGCACAAAACTGACGTTGTCGAAAAACACAGTCGTTAAAGCGTGCGTAGCCGAAGCAGGCGTAATCATGTCGGAACCCGCAACCGCTACATACACAATCAGTTGCGACCCCTATACCGTATACTTTAAAGACCCGTCGTGGGGCGATGTCTATGTATACGCTTGGGACGACGCCGGCACACGCCTCATCGGCGATTGGCCCGGCACGAAAGTGACGGCGACAAAAACCATCGGCTGCAACAAATGGTACTACTATACATTCAGCACAAAACCCGTCAACGTTATCTTCAACAACAATAACGGAACA
>JBJEDP010000322.1:0-2945 GCA_051872175.1 Candidatus Limisoma sp. | reverse complement strand
CGATCTTGATAGCCATTACGTTGGTTATCTGTGTGATAAGGAATATTCCGGGGATGCTTGTTATTTTGTCGGCGTAGTTCATTGCTGTGAGACTTCCTTGCGAGAAGTTTGTGAAGAAGTATTGTGGCACGAATAGTGCGGAGAGGTATACGATGTAGCCGAGTTGTGAGTATATCCCGGATGTGAGTACTGTTTTGATGCGAGAGAATGCGAATGCGGTGAAGTTCCAGTTTAGTTGTCGGCGCATCATTGCGAGGAGGACGATGAGGTTGAATGTCGAGCCGACGAGCAGACCGACGACGATTGCTTTGAATCCGAGTTGGTTGTGGAATAGGCAAAGGAATGCTACAGCGAGGAGTGAGTTGATGGCGTTGACGATGTTTGGGATGGTGAAGTATTTGTATGACGCCATTATTTCGGTGAGCAGGAGCACGAGTAGGTTGAGCAGCACGAGTGGTGTTGCCCAACGGATAAGGGTCAGGTTGTCGGCGATGACTTGTGGCGAGAACGACGAGATACGGCTGAATAGTCCGGCTGTGTCGATGTTCAGCAGGGGTACGAGCAGGAGTCCGATGGCGCCGTAGATGTAGACGAATGTGTTGAGGAATGCTTTTGAGGTGTTGTCGTCTTCGCGGTTACGTAATTTGATGGCTTCGGGGATGAGCACTGATGTTGTCATGTTGAGGAAGAAGAACGACACGTAGAGAACGAGGTTGTAGGTTAGGAAGAAAATGTCGGTTCCGCTTGTTGTGCCGAAGTAGTATCCGATGAGCCATTGTTGGAAGAATGCGAGGGCTTTTCCGCCGACGTTGAATGCCGACGAATAGATTATGCCTTTTTTGTATGATTCTGTCCTCAGGAGTGCCATATTTTGCAAAGGTACGCAAAAAAGATTACTAAGAGCCTTTTTGATAACAAATATTAACCTGTCAGTATTTGTGCGGATTTGCTATGAATCAGGCTCCGTCAGGCGTTGCGAATTATGTCGATTGTTGTTTGTCCGGGGTTGGTTGTTAGTGTGAATTTGGCTTGAATTGCTTCAGCGCGGTCGTTCATTGAGCGAATTCCGATGCCTGAGGTGTCGGCTGTGAATGTGCCGTTGTCGGTGATTTGCAGGTGTATAGTGTCGGCGATTGTGAGCGTTACGGAGGCATGGGTTGCGCCGGAATGTGTGATGACGTTGCTTATTGCTTCTTGGGTGATTCGGTAGAGTTGGTAGGCAGTGTCATCGTCGACCGTTGTCGGGTCGCCGCTGCAACGGTAGTCGATTATGACGTTGTCGTCGGGTTGATGCGCAATGAGGTCGGCGAGGAGTTCGTCGATGTTTGCAAATTTGAATTGCGGCGGCATGAGTTGGTGAGAGAGTTGCCGGAGGGTGTCGCGCAAGTGAGCGATGTCGGTGCGTGCTTGTTGTGCGGCATCGGCAGACTGTAGCGACATTCCGATTGCGAGCAGGTCGTTGCATGCTCCGTCGTGGATTTCGCGCGCGAGTCGTGCTCGTTCGCGTTCGATGCCTTCAACGTATCGGCGACTTTTGTCGATTTCGGCGCGTTGACGCATTTGTCGGCGGCGGATGTTGAAACATAGGATTGTAGCGGCGAGGACTGCAACGACGATGATGAGGAGCGCGGTAACTGCCCAGAGTCGTGCTGTTTTTGTGGCGTCGGTGCGCTCGAGTTCGGCTATGGTGAGCTCTTTTTGGAGGGTTTCGAGTTCGACGGTGTATTTTGAGAGTTGTTTTCTGACGTCATCCGATGCGAGTGAGTCGGCGAGGAGTTGCGCTTCGTTTTCGAGTCGATATGCTTCAGCGTAGTTGCCCAGACGCGCGTGGCAGAGGGCTTGTGTGCGGCGAAGTTTGTAGACGGGGATTACTTCGATTTGGCTCTTGAGCGAATCGAGTTGAGCGGCTGCAGCGAGAGCCGAGCGGTAGTCGCCGCGGTCGATGGCGGAGTTCATCTGTGATTGACGTATGCCTTGCACGGCTATGTTGTTGGATGGCAGCCGGCGTGCAATTTCTTCGCCTTTGCGCAGGTAGCTGTCGATTTCGTCGTTGTTGCCCGTTGGGCGCAGGGCGAAAACGAGGTGGTTGATTGCCTTGAGTTGTAGCAGCGGGGCGTCGGTTGTGTCGGCTTGTGCTACGACGTCTTTCAGGATGGGTACGGCGCACGAGGTGTCGCCTTTTTTGGCGAATGCGATGCCTTCGGAGGCGCGTGCGGAGAGGAGTTCGACGGCGTCGTTGGCGCGAAGTGCTTCCTTCTGTGCTTTCCGGGCGTAGTCAACCATCTCGTTATAGCGCTCGAGTTCGCCGTAGAGCACGGCGAGGTTGTTATAGAGGTATGCAGCGACGTCGGGGCAACTTCCGTCGCGAATCACTTCGGTTATGCCGTTATTGTAGACTGTGGCTGCGGAATCGTTCATCCCGAGTCGGCGGTAGACGATACCGATGTTGCCGCAGAGTATGCCGTAGTCTTCGGTAGAAATTTGACGGCGAGTGAGCGCCATAGCCCGGCGGCCGTAGACGATTGCCGTGTCGAGGCTGCCGCGCATAAGGTGAATTGTCATAATCTCGGCGTTGACGAGTCCGCGAGTGCTGTCGGCGGCAGCGGTGTAACGGAGCGCGCTGTCGAGCAGGATGAGCGATGAGTCGAACTGCTCGCGCTCGGTGTAGTCGTAAGAGCGGGTCAGCAAATCGTAAGCCGCGGCGTCGTCCGACTCGGTCGAACCGGTGCCACGGCATGCTGTTATTGTGCATATCAGCGAAAGAGCAATCGCCGAGAGAAGTTTATGCATTGCGCGATTATTTTTTCTTGAAGTAGTCGTTGTAGAGCTTGATGCCGAAAACAATCATCGACGAAGTTGTGGTGATGAAGTTGGTGATAACGAGCGGCCAGTTGTCGGTCATAAAACCTTGGATGCTGAAGAATAGACCGCCGAGACCCATGAGG
>JBJEDP010000321.1:0-2956 GCA_051872175.1 Candidatus Limisoma sp. | reverse complement strand
AGGGTATTGTAATTCAGAAGTCAGAGGAAGGCTATAAATTTTCTAATCCGGGTTGCGTGCGTATCTCTATTTCCGAGGCTATTAACGGAGGAATCTCGGACCCACGCAACGGAATTATGTTGAAAATGTTTTCGCTGATTGAATTTGGCGAAAGAGCTGGAAGTGGTATATGTGGCATAAGTACGATTTGGAATAAGGTTTACCATACTCCAATAATGCTTGAGGAGACTCACAATAATGGAGTGGATAGAACTATCTTAACCCTTTCTACGGGTGGCAACGAGCAAGATGTCAATGCAATGCTTGACCTATACGAAGGTACGGTTGAGACAAGCGACCAGAAAAACGACCAGAAAACAAACGGGAACCGACCAGAAAACGGCAAGGTGAAAGGTCTTGAGCGAGATAGATTAAAACAGTTGGCTTTACAGTATATTCAGAACGCCGGCGAGGAAGGATCCAAAATGGTGTCTATTATAGAATACCTAAAAGTCTCACTCCCAATAAGAAATACAAAAGAACAGAATCAACGACTAGTCGGAAATATCTTAGTAGAATTGAGTAATGAAGGTTCTGTATTTCGAAAGAACAAAATCTGGTTTGCGACGACTAATAGAAAATAAATTCCAACAAGAAATGACTAGTAACGACTGGTAGGGAACAAAATTTCGACTAGAAATGACCAGTAACGACTAGTAGGGAACAAAATTTCGACTAGAAAACAGATTACGACTAGTAAAAAAAACAAATTTTAGATTTGATTCCGGGAAATGCTGAATTATTTCAGGCAAATGCAATATTTCGACGATTTGTACGTTATAAAATATTAGCGAAACTACGGAATATGCAAATGACTGACGACAACGCCCAAAACTGGTACGCCATACGCGTTACTTACAATCGCGAGATGAAGGTAAAGGCTTCGCTCGACGATGCGGGCGTGGAGTCGTTCATCCCGATGTGTTATAAAGATGTAGTGGTACGCGCGCGTCGCGTGCGTAAGCTGGTGCCTTCGGTCCATAACTTGATTTTTATCAAGATGTCGGTCGGCGAGATGAAACAGTTCAAAGCAACGACGTCGCTGCCTATTCGCTACATGATGGACCCGCAGACAAAGAAACCCATCATCGTTCCGAAGCGCCAAATGGACAACTTTATCAGTGTGTCAGCCACTAACGACGACGGGCTTATCTATCTCTCGCCCGACCAAATAAACCTCAATCGCGGCGACCACGTGCGCGTTATCGGCGGCATGTTTAGCGGCTGCGAGGGCACGCTGATGCGCATCCGCGGCGACCGACGTCTCGTAGTGTCGATTCCCGGAGTAATGGCTGTTGCAACCGCCTTTATTCACCCTTCTTTAATCATTAAAATTAACGACAATGACGACAACAAATAAACACATCGAACGTCATTGCGTGGCAACCTTTTTGCCTTAATCCGTGTTATATAAGTAATCGAAAAACAATAAAATTCCAAATATTAGATAAATGAAAGTAGCAATTGTTGGTACAGGATATGTAGGGCTCGTCTCGGGCGCATGCTTCGCCGAAATGGGTGCGGAAGTTACTTGCGTCGACATCGACAGCAACAAAATAGAGAACCTCAAGAAAGGCATCATACCCATCTACGAGCCGGGGCTCGACGAACTCGTTTCGCGCAACGTCGAAGCCAACCGACTCAACTTCACCACCTCGCTCGAAAGCGTTATCGACAGCGTGGAAGTAGTGTTTAGCGCCGTTGGAACGCCTCCCGACGAAGACGGAAGCGCCGACCTTAAGTATGTACTCGAGGTGGCTCGCACGTTTGGCAAAAACATCAACAAATATGCCATTCTCGTCACTAAGAGCACCGTGCCGGTGGGAACTTCCGTAAAAATCAAAGCGGTAATTCGCGAAGAACTCGACCGCCGCGGCGTCGATGTGCCGTTCGAAGTGGCTTCGAATCCGGAGTTTCTCAAAGAAGGTGCCGCCATCAAGGATTTTATGTCGCCCGACCGCGTCGTTATCGGCGTCGAGAGCGACCGCGCACGTCGCGTTATGGAGCGCCTTTACCGTCCTTTCTTGCTCAACAATTTCCGCGTGATTTTCATGGACATTGCCTCCGCCGAGATGACCAAATATGCCGCAAACTCTATGCTTGCCACTCGCATCTCCTTTATGAACGACATTGCCAACCTCTGCGAACTCGTTGGCGCCGATGTCAATATGGTGCGCAAAGGCATTGGCTCTGATGTGCGTATCGGCAATAAATTTCTCTATGCCGGCTGCGGCTACGGCGGCAGTTGCTTCCCCAAAGACGTTAAAGCACTGATTCACACCGGACGCGAGCATGGCTACAACATGAACATCATCGAGGCTGTCGAACGCGTCAATGAATTCCAGAAAGGCATCCTCGTTGACAAACTTCGTAAAGCCATCCCGGGCAGCGACTTGCAGGGCAAACAGATTGCCCTTTGGGGGCTGGCTTTCAAGCCGCAAACCGACGATATGCGCGAAGCTCCGGCTCTCGTCATCATCGACCGACTCATCAAAGAAGGCGCAAAAGTGAAAGTCTACGACCCGGTTGCTATGGACGAATGCCGCCGACGCATCGGCACTACGGTCTCTTATGCAAAAGATATGTACGACGCAATCATCGATGCCGACGCGCTCGTTCTCGTCACCGAATGGAAAGAATTCCGTCTGCCGTCGTGGTCGGTAGTCAAAAAGGTGATGTGCGGCAACGTTATCGTCGACGGTCGAAACATCTACGACCCTACAGAACTCGCCGAAGAAGGATTCGAATATCACTGCATCGGCAGATGAATAGGTTAATTAGTCTCTAAAATTGGCAATATAATCTATTTTTATTGGTTTTAATACTTATAATTCATAACTTTATCAATCCAAACACTATAAGAATATGAAACGGACATGAACGGCTTTCGCCAAAGGGAATGAAAATGGAATTCATT
>JBJEDP010000320.1:0-15219 GCA_051872175.1 Candidatus Limisoma sp. | reverse complement strand
CTCGCAGTGTACTAACACCACTGCTCTCACACTCAGGGACTGCTACAATCGGCAGTCCCTTTTTTGTATTATAGCAACATTGCAAAAGCCTATTTGCAATTTTGGCGGAATGTGATTAACTTCGCAGCGTAAAAACAAATTAGAGTGCGACAACACGATGAACATATATAAGACACTAATAGCGGCACTAATGGCAGTGATGGCGGTTTGCTGCTCGACGGGCGTTGAAAGCATCGGGCGCATCACCGAACGCGACGTGGCACGTTACGGCGAAAAGCCTTCTTCTGCCGACAATGAGATTGTAGAAATTGCCGAAGCCGAAAGCGTCGAACGCTGGCGTCCCGGCAAACGCTTTATGGTGACCGACGACCGATTCCGTGTGGTGCTCGATGTTGCCGGCGACAGTACGGCTCAACATTTAGGAGGCAAGATGCTGACCTACAAGGGCTACCGATATGCACGACACATCGACAATCAGGAGTCGATAGTGCTCGAATTCGTAATGGACTCGACCACCTATCGCTACGACACCGGCAAAGAACTCGAAGCGCTGAAGTCGCTTCCCACCGAAAGAGTTATGCCATACGTTATCGACATGGACCGCATTGCCGCAGTCGATTCGGCACTACGCAACAAGACCTGCTACATACGCACACGCAACTGGCTCAGCGTCGACCGCAAGCCGATTGGCGGGCTGAAATTCGTGGCTGTCGACATACGCAGCGTCGAGCCGGGCGACGACGTCTACCCGATGTTTGTAACATTCGACTATGAAGGCAAAACCTATGGCGTTCGCATGTCGTGGAAAGAATCGGCAGTGGCGAGTGCCACCTTTAGCAGATTGTTTTCGTCGAGCGACATACGCCGTCGCTACAAGCATATCACCGACGACGTATGGGAGCATATAACGTGCGGCAGCGTCAGCCTCGGAATGACAAAAGAAGAATGTTCGCTGTCGATGGGCTCGCCCGAACAAATCGACCGCGCTACCAACCATGCCGGGCTTTACGAGCGCTGGAGTTACTCCAACGGCGCTTACTTGATTTTCGAAAACGGTATTTTGCAAAAATATAGGAGATAGACTGTTGTGGAACTTGAATTTTTAGGGACAGGCACATCGACGGGTGTGCCACAGATTGGATGCCGATGCGACGTCTGCACGTCGACCGACCCTCACGACCGACGCTTGCGCGCTTCGGCGATTTTGCGTACCCGAGGCAAGTCGATTCTCATCGATTGCGGCCCCGACTTCCGTGAGCAAATCCTTAGAGCGAGCGATTGGAATATCGACGCTGTCTTGATTACGCACATCCACTACGACCACATCGGCGGCATCGAAGACCTACGCCCATACTGCTTGGACAAGCCTATCGGCATCTACGCGCAAAAAGAAGTGACCGACGGTTTGCACACACGTCTACCCTACTGCTTTGCTCATCTCAACTATCCGGGCATTCCGAAACTGGCACTTCACGCCGTCGACGACCGCCCGTTCACGGTTGAAGGCATCGACGTGTTGCCGCTGCCCGTGTGGCACTATCGACTGCTCGTTTTCGGATTCAGAATCGGAAATTTTGCATACATAACGGATAGCAACAACATCCCCGGCGAGACCTACGAGCGACTCAAAGGCATTGATACGCTTGTGATTAACGCACTTCGTATCAAACCCCATCTATCGCATTTCAGTCTTGAAGAGAGTCTCGAAGCCGTCCGCCGAATTAGCCCGCGCGTGGCATATCTCACCCACATCAGCCACGACATGGGACTACACAAAATTGTCGACAAGACATTGCCGCCGAACGTCCGATTGGCTTACGACGGGCTGACAATCGAAGTGCCTGACTGACAACGCCGTAGAGAGTTGATTTGTGAAAATCAAAACTTTTCGATAAATTTGCACCTACGAAAAAGGAAAAAAGAATGAATCATATACGAAATTTTTGCATCATAGCACATATCGACCACGGCAAGAGTACGCTTGCCGACCGACTCTTGGAATACACTAATACGGTCTCGGGCAAAGACCTGCAAAACCAAGTGCTCGACGATATGGACTTGGAACGCGAACGCGGAATTACAATCAAAAGCCATGCCATACAGATGCAGTATGAGCACAACGGTGAGACCTTTACGCTCAACCTTATCGACACTCCGGGACACGTCGACTTTTCGTACGAGGTGTCGCGCTCGATAGCCGCTTGCGAAGGCGCGCTACTCATCGTCGATGCGTCGCAAGGCGTTCAGGCTCAGACCATATCAAACCTATATATGGCTATCGACAACGATTTGGAAATCATCCCGATAGTCAACAAAGTTGACCTCGACAGCGCCAATCCCGACGAAGTTGAAGACGAAATCATCGACCTTCTCGGCTGCCGTCGCGAAGAGATAATCCGCGCCAGCGGTCGCACCGGCATAGGCGTACCGGAGATTCTTGAAGCCATTGTCGAACGCGTTCCCGCGCCCAAAGGCGCCCCCGAAGGTCCGCTACAAGCGCTAATCTTCGACTCCGTATTTAATCCGTTCCGCGGCATTATCGCCTATTTCAAGATTGTCAACGGCACACTGAAGAAAGGCGATTTCGTCAAATTTGTCAATACAGGCAAGCAATATAATGCCGACGAAATCGGCGTGCTCAAACTCGAAATGAAGCCGCAAGAGACACTGTCGGCAGGCAACGTGGGCTACATCATTTCGGGCATCAAGACGTCGAGCGAAGTTCGCGTCGGCGACACAATTACCCACGTCAACCGCCCTTGCGACGCCGCCATCGAAGGCTTCCAAGAGGTAAAACCAATGGTGTTTGCCGGCGTATACCCTATCGAAACCGAAGATTTCGAAAATCTACGCACGTCGCTCGAAAAGTTGCAACTCAACGATGCCTCGCTGACATTCCAACCTGAATCGTCGGCAGCTCTCGGTTTTGGCTTCCGATGCGGATTCTTGGGACTTCTTCACATGGAAATCGTACAAGAACGATTGGGTCGAGAATTCGATATGGACGTCATTACGACAGTGCCCAACGTGTCCTACAAGGTGTACGACAAGAAGGGCAACGTCATCGAGGTGCACAACCCGTCGGGACTTCCCGACTTGACGCTCATCGACCACATCGAAGAGCCGTACATCCGTTCGTCGATTATCACCACAGCCGACTTCATCGGACCGATTATGACACTCTGCCTGGGCAAGCGCGGCGAACTCGTCAAGCAAGAATTCATCTCAGGCAATCGCGTCGAGCTCATCTTCGACATGCCGTTGGGCGAAATCGTCATCGACTTCTACGACAAACTCAAAAGCATCTCGAAGGGCTACGCATCGTTCGACTATCATCTACACGACTTCCGCGAGTCGAAACTCGTCAAACTCGACATTCTTCTCAACGGCGAGTCGGTCGACGCTCTGAGCACGCTGACCCACTTCGACAATTCGGTGTCGTTCGGACGACGTATGTGCGAAAAGTTGAAAGAACTTATCCCGCGCCAGCAGTTCGACATAGCCATTCAAGCTGCTATCGGTGCGAAAATCATTGCTCGCGAAACCATCAAAGCCGTGCGCAAAGACGTGACGGCGAAATGCTACGGTGGTGACATCAGCCGCAAGCGCAAACTTCTCGAAAAGCAGAAAAAAGGTAAAAAGCGCATGAAGCAAATCGGCTCGGTCGAAGTTCCACAAAAAGCATTTTTGGCAGTACTTAAGTTAGATTAATTTCCGTTTGACATATGGAAAGAACTTTATTTGCAGCGCGTAAGACCATTATGGCTTACGTCAAAGCCGGAAATCCCCTAATCGTGGCAACGATATTAGCACTCGTTGCCGCCAACCTACCCGTAGTCAGCGACTACTACTTCAACTTCTGGAATGAAGAAATAAGCCTGAAGATTGGCAACTTCAACTTGTTCGGACACGGCGACAGCACGATGAACTTGATGACGTTTATCAACGATGCCCTGATGGCAATTTTCTTCTTCACCATCGGACTGGAGATAAAGCGCGAGGTGCTCGTCGGCGAACTATCGTCGCTGCGACAAGCCTTGCTCCCTATCATTGCCGCAATCGGCGGTATGGTCGTGCCGATTGTAATCTTCCACTTTCTCAGCGTCGGCGAAGAATATTCGCGCGGAGCCGCCATACCGATGGCAACCGACATCGCCTTTTCGCTCGGCGTGCTGGCAATGCTCGGCAGCCGTGTACCAATCTCGTTAAAGATATTTCTGACAACGCTTGCCGTGGTCGACGACATCGGCGGCATTCTGGTCATTGCAACTTGTTATACGAGTGAAATACATTTCAACTACTTGCTGTACGCCGGAGTGGCTATCGCATTTCTCATCTTGGGCAACATTTGGAAAATCCAAACCAAGATGTACTACATTCTGTTCGGCTTGATGGTGTGGTACTGCTTCCTCAATTCCGGCATACATCCGACAATCGCCGGCGTTATCGTAGCATTCTGTATCCCCGCCGTACCGGTTTTCAACCCCAAAAAGTACATTCAGATGATACGTCGCAGCATATCGCACTTCCCCACCGAATCGGATGCGCAACTCGACTCATCGAACCACATCTTGACGCGTACACAGATGGACTGGCTCAAGCAAATCGAGTCGGCGTCCGACAAAGTGATTTCGCCGCTGCAAGACTTGGAAGACACGCTGCATCCGTTGGTCAACTTTATCATCATCCCGCTTTTTGCTTTTGCCAATGCCGGAATTTCTATCGACGGTATGCAGGTGAGCGACATTACGTCGGGAGTCGGTTTGGCTGTGGTCTGCGGCTTGGTGTTTGGCAAGTTTTTGGGAATATTCTCCTTCACATGGCTATCGGTACGCCTTCGACTTGCACCTATGCCCTATCGCGCTACGTGGAAAATGATTGGCGCCGTCAGCGTGCTCGGCGGTATCGGATTTACGGTGTCGCTATTCATTGCCAATCTGTCGTTCCCCGACGCCGCTCATCAGGAAATGCTCAACGCATCAAAACTCGGCATCTTGGTCGGGTCGCTGATTTCCGCCGCCCTGGGATATATGCTGCTTAACCTCCTCTTGCCAAAGAAAGAAAGAGCATCAGCAGATGAATAACGTCGGCAAATAGAAAACGACTATATACAACAAAATTGGTATTCTCCAACTGCGGAAAATACCAATTTTTTGTTATTGTGCACTTCGGCTTTTAGCCATACCTTTGCACTCGAAAGGATTTTTAATTTGTTAATCATAAATGCGTATAGTTCACTATCGGAAGAGCAACCGGATAGTGAACTTTTTTATTTACCCTTATGCATCACGATGCAGCCTCGTAAGCTGTCCTTGATAAACTCTTCGCCGTTGAATTGCAGCCGCTCAAAGTGGACGACAATTGAATCGTTTTCGACGCGCAACAACTCGTCGGCGACATTTTCATCTCCGTCCAAGTATGCCTTGCGAAGTGCGTCGACGTCGAGCCGTTCGTTCAACAAGAACACGCTGTCGCAAGCCACCGTCACTTTTCCGTCGGTGCATAGCGACGTCTTCGCGCCGAGCAATATTGCATCAGCATTGCTACAATCGATAGTCGTCCCTCGGCGGTTCATGTATCGATATGGCATTTCCCGGATTTCGTCGTAGATCGATGCTATGCCGAAATGCTCGACAACGTAGGCAGTGTCGGCTGTTTGACGAATATAATTCAACGTTTTGACAATCTCATTACGAGTTCTCAAGTCGGTCGACGATTCCCATGCCGTTACCAAAATATGTCCTTCGGAATCGCACGCACCGATTTGGCGAGCCAAGCCGATTAAGCGCTCCGACTGCGCACGCAACGACAGTTGATAGGCATTAACGCCGGGTGTATATGCGGCAAACATCAACACCACCACAACAATCACCTGCATTGCGCGCCAATTATTGGTGCGACGCCAAAACATCATCAGCGAAAAGGCTGTCATCAGCACACCTGCCACAACAAGATAGCAACGCGATTCGGTCAGCGAATACTCTCCGATTCGATACGCCAAACCCATCCAAAACAGAGCTAACAGCGGTAACGAGATGATGTGAAACCGATTGAAGAACCAATCGTACCAACGCACCGACGATACGCTTAATATCATCTTACATGCCAAAGCCACGGCGTAGAATGCCGACAGCATAGCTGCCAAGCCTCCCAAAGGAAGCCTCCACGTGACAACAATTTTTACCAAATAGAGATATAGAATCGCAGTATAAATTATCGTTGCCGGACACACAACCCAACGCATTGCGCGTTCTACGATTGTAGCCGGATTATCTTCGCGACTCTCTCCGGCGCCAACGCTGCAAAATGCCATTGGCATGATAATAAGAAATACAATCAGCGGCACGTGACGGTCCCAGTGGGTCCACACGCCGAACACATACGCAACCGTTGCCGAGATGGCGCACAACGCCAACATCGACACAAAGGCAATCGCGCCCGCTTGAATCGCATCGACAAGCGTCGACACCAGCGCACGACCACTCGATTCGTTACTCTTTCCACCGTTGACAATCAGCAGCAACAACACCGAAACTGCCAGGCTGACAAAATAACTGCCCGAATCTATCCAGTCGGACATATCGACAATCATCGCCACAACCGTAAGAATCGGCGTAAGGTAGTATATCCATCTTCGATTGAACCGATCGGACAGACGTCGCGCAAAGAGTGTCAGGAAGAAAATAATCGGAAATGCTGCCATTTTTTCTTCAGCATCCACCCCGTTCATTGTCTCGTAGACCAGGAAGAACCACAGGCACTCCGCCAATTCGATAACATTGCGTCGCGCCACATCAACGATGTTTAAACATAAAGATTCCAAATCTAATTTCATAGTTGCAGTCGGTTATATATTTTTGATTTTAAACAATACACAGTAAAAACGAGAGTTACAATTGTTTATTGCAAGTCAAATCCCTAAAAAAAACAAAAACGGAAGAATACTTTCGCATTCCTCCGTTTGAGGTGACAAGCGGATTCGAACCGCTGTAGACGGTTTTGCAGACCGTTGACTAAACCACTCATCCATGTCACCGTGCGTTTGCGAGTGCAAAATTAACCTTAAAATTTTAAATAACCAAATCTTTTCGACAAAAATTATCACGAAAATTTTGCAAAAAGCAAAATTTAAGGAACGCGCTTTATAAGGAATTCAGAATATATTCTATACGGACAACCCACTATTTGAAAAAAAATTTTACACTTCAACCCCCTTAATCTAAGTATCCTTCCAGACATTTTCCAGTTATTCTACCCAAGCAGAAGAAACTCGTAGTTCTTAATCATTCTATTATTATACCTTATCAATTCTTCAACAAATGTAGTTCAAAGATAAAGCCAGTCATCTTATTAATTACAAAAAAGTAACAAATATTATTTGATTAACCATATAATTGTTTGCATTCCGTATCCGGGCACAAATTACAAACAATTATTATCATGCTACAAACAACAATCATCGACGGGCTGCGTTATATAATTACAAAGAGGTATTTTTGCAAAAACAAAATTTCAAGCTATGAAAGAAGAAACGGCAAAGTACGAAGAATACTTGACAATAATTGCCAACACACGTCTTATCTACAACACAATGGAAGAGTTGGAAAAAAAACTCGACAACTATTCCATCCACAATAATGGCATCAAACGTTGTTTCACAACTCTACAAAAGATGCGGTCGGCATATCGAGACCTGAAAGTAGAGGTGGAACTAATGACTGATGGAATCGTCAATCTTGATCGTTTGATTATGCATTATCGGAAAGCATGGGACTTCTTTCACGACAACCTCCACCGAAGAGCCAAGCCCGAGCAAGTTGCTATGGAACTTCTCTTGTACTGCTATCCGCCATACGTCCGCAAAGACATAAGCAGCAGGCGTTCGTCAATCTATCAGCAAGTTATAGAGCAGGACATCAACGTTCCATTGCTGCTGCTAATGCTTATGAAAGCAATCCCCGGATATGGCTCAAAAGACGGTGATGCCGGCAATATGACCATGCAGTTCGAACGAGTAACGGCATTGCTGCAGGATTTCACCGACAACAATCCGAGCTTTAGCATGCTACCTACAATCACGCGAGCAAGAGAAGAACAGAACAAGTCGAGACTGATGCTTCTTTTTCATGTTTCAGATATACTTAACACATACGAGTCTTTCGCAAATGGAAACAACATCTATGATATAGCCGGCGACATAAAAGCAAGCTATGTCAATCTTAATATTAAAGGATATTGGAACGAGTGCGGCGGAAAACTAAACAATACCGACTTCTGGCAAATCGAAAACACTATCGACAACGGTTCGTATTTTATTACCCGGTGGCATAAGGATGCCGACAATCGCTTGACAGGAATTCGCTACACCTTATTTATAACGGATAGAGCAGACGGCAATCTTACCTACTACATACTACATCCGGAGGCAATCAAACGCAGAATGAAGGGATGCCCTTATACGGATTCCGACCAGGTGTGGTATATATCAAGCCGACCTGATGAAATGCCAAATGAATTGTCCTTGCATCGCGTTATGTATTCCGCAAAATGGCGGCAAGACATACATCTGACGCGGTGCACCGAGGAGAACGTAGTTTCACGTTACGAGCATTGGCTAAATAAATGTGAGATAGTCAAGCAATTCGAACATCTTGAATATGTCTTCCTCCCGAACCTATATGCCGTTACCCGAACACATCTTTACATCCCTTCCGAAAACGAAGGAGAGTTCTATAAAGTTCCAAAGGACGCCTACGATGGGTTTGACCGCATTCATATAGACGACAACATCGGCACCATGCAGATGGATGGCAAAACCTATCTGGTATTCGACGAACTGATGCTCTACATCGGCACCACCAAAAAAGAGCTGCAGAAATACAAAATAGAAAGAGTCAACCGCATCGAATAGAGCAGTTGACGTCTTATCTTGAACCCCGATTTTCAGGGTAAAAGATGGGCTAAGAAATCATTTGTAAACAACTTTCACATGAGTCTTTTCATCACTACCCACCATAACTTTTACATCGACACCTTCTATAGGAGCACGTAAGTTAAGCCCTTTCTTGTTGTCAACTATAATCTCCATTTCTTTTACGTTATTCTCCTTTCCTTTACGGATAAGTTCAGCGGCGATTTCACTCTGGTCTTTAGTTGATGACAATTTATTTAAAGCAAGTTTCACCAACTCGAATGGTAGGAGTGTCGGCATTAATGTTGGAAAAAGTCCCATTGAAGAAATAGCATCTGTTTTTCCGGATTTTGTTGTTAAATCAAATACTTTCATTGGTTCAGTTTTTTTTATAATTAACTGTTCAAATATAAAAAGGAGAAAAGACAGTTCGGAAAGAAAGGGAAAAGTATTTTATTGAAAAACGATTAAATTGTCAACAAAACGTAAGCATGCACAAAACGCCAACAGAAAATTCCGATTAAAAAATAGCATATCCGGTTAACGATGCTTTACGCTATTCATTCTTTCTGCCTCTTTTTCGTGTTACTGTTTATTCGTTCAAGCTGATTTTAATTATAAACAAATAAAATATTGTTCACTAAAAAGATAATAATTTCTCAAACTACATAATTATCCCAAAGATTTCAGGAAGAAAAAATATACGCCTGAGCGGGTGTAAAATAGCCAAATTTGCAAATCGCAATCGGTCAGCAGTTTTCAAATTATGTACATTTACGGGATTAGAGCAGTTCGACGGCGATATTTGCCGAGTAACAACGTGCGTTGATGAAAAATGAAAATTTTTGCACCACAGCAAACGAATTACAACACTGATTTACAACTACATATCAAATCGTTTTGGACAACTCTCATAAATCCGGCAAAAAGATTTTATCGAAAAATTTTCAATTACAAACTTGATGTAGTATCTTTGCGGAAGTAAAAACAAACCATTAAAATCATATACTTATAAAGTGGAAACTGAAAAGACTTATAGTTACGAAGAAGCCTTCGAGGCTTCGCGTGATTACTTCAAGGGCGACGAACTTGCTGCACGCGTGTGGGTTAACAAGTATGCGCTCAAGGATTCGTACGGCAATATCTACGAAAAGACTCCGGAAGATATGCACCACCGTATTGCACGTGAGATTGCTCGCATCGAGCAACGCTACCCTAACGGCATGACCGAAGACCAAGTTTTTGACTTGATAAAGAATTTCAACCACATTCTGCCTCAAGGCAGCCCGATGGCGGGTATCGGCAATGAATTTCAGGTAGGCTCGTTGTCGAATTGCTTTGTAATTGGTCTTGATGGTGCACCCGACTCTTATGGTGGCATCATTAAAATCGATGAGGAGCAAGTGCAATTGATGAAGCGACGCGGCGGCGTTGGTCACGACCTATCGCACATCCGTCCAAAAGGCTCTCCCGTTAAGAATTCGGCGCTGACTTCGACCGGCTTGGTTCCGTTTATGGAGCGTTACTCCAATTCGACGCGCGAAGTGGCGCAAGATGGTCGCCGCGGTGCTTTGATGCTTTCCGTAAGTATAAGTCACCCCGACAGCGAGGCATTTATCGACGCCAAGATGACCGAGGGTAAAGTTACCGGTGCAAATGTGTCGGTGCGCATCAACGATGCATTTATGCAGGCTGCTGAAAAAGGCGAAAAATACGTGCAACGCTATCCCATTGACGGCGACGGCGAACCGTTGGTAACTCGCGAAATCGACGCGTCGGCATTGTGGCGCAAGATTGTGCACAATGCGTGGAAAAGCGCTGAGCCGGGCGTGCTGTTTTGGGACACTATCACTCGCGAATCGGTTGCCGATTGTTATGCCGACTTGGGCTTTAAAACGATTTCTACTAACCCGTGCGGAGAGATTCCACTTTGTCCGTACGACAGTTGCCGCTTGATTGCCATCAATCTTTACTCGTATGTGATCGACCCGTTTACCGACAAGGCTCGTTTCGACTTCGACACGTTCCGTAGCCACGTAGCAGCGGCTCAACGCATTATGGACGACATCATCGACCTCGAGATGGAGAAGATTGAGAAGATTCTTGCAAAAATCGACGCTGACCCGGAAACCGAAGAGGTTAAGCAGACCGAGCGCAATTTGTGGAACAAGATTCGCACAAAGACGCTGAAAGGCCGCCGTACGGGTGTTGGCACAACCGGCGAAGGCGATATGCTTGCCGCATTAGGTTTGCGCTACGGCACCGAAGAGGCTACGTCGTTCTCTGTCGAGGTTCATAAGGCATTGGCTCTTGCGGCATACCGTTCGTCGGTAGAGATGGCAAAGGAGCGCGGTGCGTTTGAAGTCTTCGACGCTCAACGCGAAGCAAACAATCCATACATCAACCGTATTCGCGAAGCCGACCCGCAACTTTACGAAGACATGGTCAAATACGGACGTCGCAACATTGCGTGCTTGACTATTGCACCGACGGGCACGACCAGCTTGATGTGTCAAACGTCGTCGGGCATCGAGCCGGTGTTTATGCCCGTCTACAAACGTCGTCGCAAGGTGAATCCCAACGACCCGAACATCCACATCGACTACGTTGACGAAACCGGCGACGCATTCGAAGAATACATCGTCTACCACCATAAATTCATAACGTGGATGCAAGTTAACGGCATCGAGGTTCGCAACAATTATACCCAAGAAGAAATCGACGATTTAGTAAAGCGTTCACCCTACTACAAAGCGACAGCCAACGACATCAACTGGCTTGAGAAGGTAAATATGCAAGGACGCATCCAAAAGTGGGTCGATCATTCAATCAGCGTAACCATCAACCTTCCGTCGGACGTAAGCGAAGATTTGATTAACGACCTATATATGCAAGCGTGGAAAGCAGGCTGCAAAGGCTGTACGGTCTATCGCGACGGCTCGCGCTCGGGTGTTCTTATCGCCACGCAGAAGGACAAGAAAACCGAAGAAAAGCCGGTGCTTGCCATCGAGGCTCATCAACTGCTCAAACGCCCTATCGAGCTCGACGCCGATGTTGTTCGCTTCCAAAACAACAAAGAAAAATGGATTGCGTTTATCGGTCTTGTCAACAATAAACCGTACGAAATTTTCACCGGTCTTGCCGACGACGAAGATGGCATATTCTGTCCCAAATCGGTTAGCAAGGGTAAGATTATCAAGGCAATCGACGAGAACGGCAACAAGCGTTACGACTTCCAATTTATCAACAAACGCGGCTACAAGACAACCATCGAAGGACTTTCCGACAAGTTCAATCCGGAATATTGGAACTATGCAAAACTGATTTCGGGTGTGTTACGCTACGGAATGCCTATCGAACAAGTAATCAAGTTGGTTGGAGGTCTTGAGCTCAACAGCGAGTCGATTAACACATGGAAAATGGGTGTAGAACGCGCACTTAAGAAATATCTGCCGAACGGCATGCAAGCGAGCGGACAGAAATGTCCCAATTGCGGACAAGAGACGCTGGTCTACCAAGAAGGCTGCTTGATATGCACTTCGTGCGGCACATCTCGCTGCGGTTAGACCGACTCGATTGACAAATTCAACAAACACAGGCGGCAGTTTTTTTGCACCGTCTGTGTTTGTTTATAAAAAAAATTGTATCTTTACCACAAAATTTGATTCACTGAACATTAACCTAAATTATATCTAAATGAAAATTACTTTTAATATTGATTATCAAACCAATTGGGGCGAATCAATATATTTGAGTGGAAACATTAAGGAATTAGGCGAAAATGCAGAGGCGTCAGCCATTCCGATGACCTACGACGCAGGCGTTTGGCGACTGTCGATAGAAGTAAGTGCTTCTCAACGTCAATTTACTTATTCCTATTTTGTAAAAGCCGGCGACACCATTATCCGCCGCGAATGGGGCAAGCCTCACGTGTTCAGCATAGGCAAGCGCATGCGCACAGCCACGGTAATCGACCACTGGATGGATATGCCTGCTGACAAGTCGTTCTATTCGTCAATGTTTACCGAAGCCGTATTCCGTCGCGCTCGTCAGGAAGAAGAGCCTACCGATGCCGGTAATCTGCAAGTGCGCGTATTTGCGCCGACAGTGCGTCCGGGCGAAGTGCTCGCAATCTGTGGCGAAGGCGATGCGTTGGGAAATTGGGATGTCGACAAAGCGCCGCGTATGAACGATGCAAATTTCCCGGAATGGGCAATCAATATTCCGCTTTCGGCAATCGATACCAAACTCGTCTTTAAATTTGTCAAGATAGACACAGCCACAGGCGTTGCTACTTGGGAATATGTCAACAACCGCGAATACACCATTACCGCTAACGGCAAGACATCAGTTACGCTTCTCTCGGGATTGCGTTTTGCCGATGCTTCTGCTGCTTGGAAAGGTGCCGGAACGGCAATCCCCGTATTCTCGATTCGCACCGAAGACGACTTCGGAGTCGGAGATTTTGTAAGCATTCGTCGTATGGTGGATTGGCTTGCATTGACCGGACAAAGAGTGCTGCAAATTTTGCCTATCAACGATACAACGATGACCAACACTTGGCAAGACTCTTATCCATACAATGCCAATTCAACGTTCGCACTCCACCCGATGTACTTGCGTCTGCAAGAACTTGGCGAGATTGCTGATGAAGGTCGTCGAGAATATTTCCGCAACTTGGCAGCAGAACTCAACGCACTTTCGCAAGTAGACTACGAGCGCGTAAACGAGGCAAAGACTCAATATGCGCGCGAGATTTACGCTCAAGTTGGCGAAGAAGTCATTGCAACTCCGGAATTTGTCGAATTCGTAGAGCATAACCGTTTCTGGTTGCGCGACTATGCGGCATTCTGCTTGCTTCGCGACAAATTCGGCACAGCCGACTTCTCGAAATGGGGCGAATATGCAACGTTTAATGCCGACGCCGTAGAGGCTCTTTGCAAAGAAAACGCCAAAGAAATCAATTTCACTTACTACGTACAATATAACCTCGACAAGCAACTTCGCGAAACTGTCGACTATGCTCACAGCCACAACGTAGTGCTCAAAGGCGACATTCCAATCGGCATCAGCCGCACCAGTGCCGACGCATGGCGCGACCCGGATTTATTCCACATGGATTGCCAAGCCGGTGCACCGCCCGACGACTTCTCCGTGCTCGGTCAGAACTGGGGTTTCCCGACCTACGATTGGGAAGTGATGGCACGCGACGGATATGCTTGGTGGAAAAACCGCATGGTGAAGATGTCGGAATATTTCGACCTCTACCGAATCGACCACATCCTCGGATTCTTCCGCATTTGGCAAATACCGATGACAGCCGTTCACGGTCTGCTCGGCACGTTCAACCCGGCAATGCCGTATACGCCCGACGAACTTCGCAACAACTACGACTTCTGGATTGATGTCGACACACATACACGTCCGTACATTCGCGATTACTTCCTCCACGACTTCTTCGGCGAATATACACAAGAAGTTAAAGAGCAGTATCTCGACGAAACCACACCGGGCAAATATGCGTTGAAAGAATTCGTTGACAACCAACGCAAAGTTGCCGACCATTTCGAAACACTCGAAAAGAACGAAAAGAATAAGCGCATTTGCGACGCCTTGATGGGATTGCTCGACGAAGTGCTCTTCATCGAAGATGCTAACGAGAAAGGCAAATATCATCCGCGCATTTCCGCACAATTCACCTATTCATATCGCGCACTCAACGATTACGAGAAATGGTGTTACGACCGTATGTACAACGACTTCTTCTATCATCGTCACAACGGATTCTGGTACGGACGCGCCATGCAGAAACTTCCGGCATTGGTCGACTCGACATCGATGCTCGCTTGCGGCGAAGATTTGGGTATGATTCCCGACTGCGTTCCGGCAGTGATGAGCAGTCTGCAAATATTGTCGCTCGAAATTCAACGTATGCCGAAAGACCCCAAAGTTGAGTTCGGCAATCCGCACCACTACCCGTATCTGTCGGTTTGCACAACGTCGACACACGACATGGGCGGCATCCGCGCATGGTGGGAAGAAAACCCGGAAAAGTCGCAGCATTTCTTCAACTCGATGCTCGGTCGTTCGGGACAAGCGCCCTACTTTGCCGAGCCGTGGATTTGCGACATCATCCTCGACCAACATATGTATTCTCCGGCAATGCTTACCGTACTGCCGTGGCAAGATTGGATGTCGATCGACGCTGACCTGCGCCGCGAAAATCCCGCCGACGAACAAATCAACGTACCTGCCATCTCGCGTCACTACTGGCGCTACCGCATGCACATGACGGTTGAACAACTCCT
>JBJEDP010000319.1:0-2957 GCA_051872175.1 Candidatus Limisoma sp. | reverse complement strand
TATTCATCTTCACTCACCTTAGCAGAATCAAGGGCTTCATAGCACAAACGTATTGCATATTTATTATTACCTCTATTACTATATGCTCTTGCCAAATCTAACAACGCATAATTAAGATGCGGCTGACGACCACTTTTTTTAAAATTATCAAATTCATCAATAGCATACTTCAACTCTTCCGCTACATTCATTGTCTTATTATAAACATCGGATATTGCACGGCAAATCATACCCTTCCAGAAATAGTCATCTAACGCAGTTGCATATTCTTGCGAAATAAACAGTTCAACTATACACTGAGAAAAATCTTCTCTATGAAAAAATATTCGTGCCAAATAATAATGTGACAACATTTTGCGATAAGTATCATTTGTTTTGTCATAGTATAATTTGGCAACATTTATCAAAGAGTCGTCAACTGAATATTGATATGTTTTATCCATCGCTTGCGATAACAACAGCGAATATAGTGCTCGATTTTTTTCGCTTGCAAAACGTGATGTATCGAATCTTTCGAGCATATATAATGCCGAGTCGGGCGACTCATTCATAACTTGCTCTACCGACAATAACTCCTTATCATAAGACGAAGAACAAGATGCCAATATAAGTATTGAAAACGTAACCCAAATAAGAATAATACGCATTATTTAAAGTGTAAATATGTTTCAACCGGTTAGCGCCACACGATGTAGTTAACGTTTTCGAAGGGAGGTGCCGATTTTTCGCCGTAGTCTGTACGGATGCCATGCGAATCGACAGCAAAGCCTGCCGACGACGAGCCGACAAGGTAGATGGCATTCGTTACGCCCATGTCGACAAGTGTTTGCGAGAAGTCGTGGAACGACATAGCGACACGGCTCATCACTACCACCTTTGCGCCGCGCCATTCGGCAAGCGCTTTGCGAAGCGAGTCGCCTCGCGGCTTGTTTTCTACTATCTGATTGCCTACCACCAGCGGGAATTGGCGGAAGAAATAGCCGCCCGACTCGATTGCTTTTTCGAACAACGGCGTGGCGTCGGCAACGCCTATGGTAATCGTTCCATCGATGATGGCGCAGAATCCGGTTTTTGCCTTACCTCGGCTGAGCAGATTGCCTTCGACAACGAATGCGCCGACGATTCCGCCATTATCGCTGCGGATATCGGCTGCCTGCATTGCCATCACGGCATCTTTGCTTTTGAGCACGTCGGCGCCGACGTGAAGCGACGGCACGGCATCGTGCGGAGTCAGCACGACGAGAGGCACTCCGCCTACGACGGTATCAAGTCTCTCGACATAGCCTTTCTTATGGAATACGACTTCGTCGCTATTAGAAGCGACTTCGTTCGTCACAGTCAGGCTTTCCTGCTTGGTAGTGTCGTCGCAGCTATGCCAAAACAAAAGCCATACGACCGCTACAATTATCGCTACAACGATAGCAACGCAGCCGACGCACCCCCAAGGCGTTTTTTTCGAATCGCCGGAATCCGGTTGGGAGGGACATTGTATACCATATATTTCGTGCGAAATAATTCTTATCTCGTCGTCTCCGATATCATTTAAATTGTTCATAGACTTTCCTCCTTTTCTAAGTATTCTTTCAGTGCCTTCAACGACTCACGCGACGGGTCGACCTCGTGCTTGAAAGTGCTATAATCCGACAGAACAAGTTTCTGTTTTGTCGGGTTGATATATGCAATGTAATCTTTGTTGACAATCAAACTCTTACCGATGCGAATAAAGCGAATGTCGCCGTTGTCGACCACTGTCGACAGTTTTTGTTCAATCTGTCCGAGTTGCGAGGTGACTGTATGTTTCGAGCCGTTAGCCAAAATCAGGGTCGAATAGTTGCCGTCGGCGGAGATATACACCACCGAATCGCATGGCACCCTGAGGAGCTCGCCCGAATTGCTAAAAATCAAGCACTTAACCATCACTCTCTTTGCTTTATAATGCACAAAGATAGTAAAATTTTTGCAAACTAAAAGAGCCTGTAAAAACAGGCCCTTAAATTATTTCGTTCGTGCGACTAATCCTGATATGGAATAATCGTCAACAGCGTGGCGAATTTGTCGGTCATATCTTGTATCGGCTTCGACACCATCGCCTTAAATATCGGGTTGAGTTCGATTTTCGTTTCCACTTCGGCTACGGTATTGTCGCCGTCTGCGCTCAGCAGTATCTCTATCGAGAACGGCATCGGCGACGAGCCGCTGACGGTCTCCAACGAAATCACTTGATTGACAACCTTTCGCGACAATACAAACGAAATGTCGCCGATTTGCTGCGTCTTGATTGTCAGATAATTATCTCTTACTTCGAATTGCACCTTTCCTCTGAGTTCATCGGGCATACGACCTGCCAGACTCTCGAAATTTCGCAAGTCCGACAAACGGTTATACACAACCTCGACGGGGTGATTGATTACATTTTTATTACTTTTAAAAACTGCCATAGGGGTATTATTCTTCGTCTTCGCGGTTAGCCGACCAAGTTGCGGGGGACTTGCGCCACTCTTTAAGAGTTTCGACGTCCGACTCTTTTATGTAGTTGATTTCGAGCGCAGCATCGAGCATCGCCGTGTAGTTGCTCAACGTGTAGAGCTTTACGCCGGCTTTGCGGAAATGCTCGGTAGCGATGGGGAATTGATAGGTGAAGATTGCCACCATACCTACCACCTCGGCTCCGGCATTGCGGATTGCCTCAACGGCTTTCAAGCTGCTCGTGCCTGTCGACACCAAATCTTCTACAACCACAACTTTCTGACCGGGCTTGAGATTGCCTTCTATCAGGTTCTCCAATCCGTGGTCCTTAGGGGTAGAACGCACGTAGATGTAGGGCAAGCCGATTGAGTCGGCAACGAGTGCACCTTGCGCAATGGCTCCTGTGGCAACACCTGCTACTACTTCCGCATCGTCAAAATTTTCCATAATGAGTCGTGCGAGTTCTACCTTAATAAAGCTGCGAAGACCCG
>JBJEDP010000318.1:0-2957 GCA_051872175.1 Candidatus Limisoma sp. | reverse complement strand
ACCCAACTTCGCCACAGCCTTTTCCACCCCAGGCACATCAGCGACGGCAAACATCGATAGATAGTCGGTAAAAGCATCGGCGAAAGCCTGGCGGTCGGCAATCGCAGTCTTTTCCAAATCGACTTTATCCCACAGATGTTCAATCATATAATTTGCGCGCAGATTCGGCTTGGTCAACCGCTCCGGCACCTCCGGGTATTCCATCAATCGCGTTGCATTTTGGCACACCGCCAACGCAGGCAACAACGACAGCATCACGAGTAGTACAAATTTCAGTGCATTCCTTTTCATAATTGCAAATATACAGCAAATCGACCGAACAAACAAACCAAATACAGCATTTTTCGGCGAGGGAGGCGCTATTTCTTTTTACACAAATCGAATACTTCTACGCAATCTTTTTGCGCAGAAGGCAAATAAATTACTTTTTTCTCAGTTTTTTGAAATAATTCTTCAGTTACGCAAAAAGATTGCGCAGTATGTATTTTCCTTTGCAACGTGAATAAAATACAACGTATATGAATTGAACTGAGCTACGAGGCACCACTTATTATTAATTATTAAAAACGAAAGACAATGGAAGTAAAAGTGATTAACAACCGACCCGTCAAAATATGGACGGACAAAGTGGAAGAGTCGGCAATGAGTCAAATCGAGAATCTGACTACCCTTCCCTTCCTCTTCCATCACCTTGCCATCATGCCCGACGTGCATGCCGGTAAAGGAATGCCTATCGGTGGTGTGCTTGCATGCAAGGATGTGGTAATACCTAACGCTGTGGGCGTTGATATCGGTTGTGGAATGTGCGCTGTCAAAACGAATCTGAAGACAAGTGAGATTCCCGCTGAAGTATTACGCAAACAAATTATGAGGGGGATTCGCCGACGCATTCCGCTGGGTAAGAATCACCACAAAGAATTGCAAGACGAAAAATATCTGCCGGAAGGCTTCGACATCGACAAGATGGAGATTGTGAAACGTCGTCAACACGCAATTCGTTACGAAATCGGTACACTCGGAGGAGGTAACCACTTCATTGAGCTTCAGAAGGACGAAGAGGGTACGCTCTGGATTATGATTCACTCCGGTTCGCGCAACCTTGGCAAACAAGTCGGCGATTACTACAACGATATTGCCGCCAAACTGAATGAGAGATGGTATTCGGTGGTATCGCCGGAGATACAGATGCCGTTCCTCGCTCGCCAAACGCAGGAGTTCGATATGTACTGGAATGAAATGCAGTACTGCGTCGAGTTTGCCCTTTGCAACCGCAAACTGATGATGGAACGCATTGAGGAGGTTATTGCCGATTCGATAAAAGAGGTAGAATTTGAGCCAATGATTAACATTGCGCATAACTACGCAGCCATCGAGCATCACTTCGAGAGCGACGTGATTGTGCATCGCAAAGGAGCAACCCTTGCTCGTAAAGGCGTAACGGGTATCATTCCCGGTTCGCAAGGAACAGCCTCCTACATAGTGGAAGGCTTGGGCAACCCGGAATCATTCTGCTCTTGCTCACACGGAGCCGGCCGCTTGTTGTCGCGAAAATCGGCTATCGAGACTCTGGATTTGCAGCAAGAAATAGCGATGCTTGAAGCCAAAGGTATCGTCCATGCGGTTCGCAGTCGCGACGACTTGCAAGAGGCTTCGGGAGCTTACAAGGACATAGACGAGGTTATTGCAAACGAAGCAGACCTTGTAAAAGTGAAGACAAAGCTACTCCCGGTAGCTGTGATTAAAGGATAGAATTGGTGCGAAAGCACTGCGGACAGAGTGCCGATAGCGGCAGTCCGACGCTGCTCCGCACCAAAAAAAATAAACAGAGAGGTCCAAGAACGACTTACTTCTATAGTTTTTAGACACCCCAGCAGGTTTTAGTCGTTCAATTACCTCTTAGTATTAACAAGGTCAAGGCAGGCATACTTCTATGCGCTTTTTTAGGCAAAAACCCTGTGGATGCCTGCCAATTACCTTTTTATTAAAATATTATGAACAACCGAACTTTAACAAATGTAGCTTTGCGCTACCAAGCCATTTTCCTCGACGTCAATCGCAAGGAAATCGACATGACATCCGATGCAACCGCACCGGTACTGGCTTTCGTTGCCCGACTGAAGGAGAACGGTTTTTGCGTCAGCGAAGAATTGCTGCACGCTCTTAATAGAGTTGCTAATGACCGTCTTGCAGAAATCACGGAATGTATCGACGACGTAATGGGAATAAGACTGAACTGGGCTCCGCTCGTCAAAGAGTGGAATATCCCCACGGGCGAAACCATTGTAGACCATCTAATCACACTGTTTGCCAACATTTTTGGCAACGAATTCGACATTAAGGGAACAACTCTTCCTTGCGGACATATCATTCCCGAAGGAACTTTCCCGATTGAGCGCTACAATGGTTGCCCGTTTTGCGGCACGCCGTTCACGACTGCCGACTTTGTCATCAAAGGACAGGCAAGCAAGCTGACAGAACTGCGCTTGTTCACGGTCGACGATATGAACCACCTGTTCGCGTCGCTTCTAACTTCGGCTACACCTCTCGACGCGACACAGAAAGATTCGCTCGAACAGCTGTTGCGCGAACTGCCATTGCCGGAAAATTTCAACATTACTATGAAAGAAACGGCAATGCTCGTCATCAAGTCGTTGGTCGAACAGAATAAAGCAGACGAAGCGACAAAGCTGCTTAAGACCCCGACTGACATCTTGCGCTACCTCTGGTATGAGAAAACCGGCCACGTTCAGATTATCGAACCGAAGACACTCATCGCCAATGCTCGTAAGAACTACAGCCATATCCGGGGACAGCTTGACCGCAGCGAAGACGCTGCCCGGAGCAAGAAAGAGCAACTGATGCTGAAATACGACCGCAAAGCATGTCTCCGCGTTGCATCGTGGCTTAATCCATAATTCAGCTATTATTCCACGTAATATTTCAGAGGCTTGGCGACT
>JBJEDP010000317.1:0-2960 GCA_051872175.1 Candidatus Limisoma sp. | reverse complement strand
CCGCGCGCAGTGCTGGACAACTTGCGTAAGCAACTGCTATAACGTGCATTTTAAGAATATCAATATAGTATCGACGCGTTGCGTGTCGTCCGACGGACTCGATGTGGCAAACACGTCGAACAGTTCGTTCGAGAATATGTTTATACACTCAGCCGACGATGCAATCGCTATAAAAGGCAATCAAAAAGGTGTGACATCGGAAAAGATGCCCAACAAAAACTTGCGTTTCCGCTATATTCAGACGTGGAACGACTGTAACTGCGGTCTCGGTATCGGTGCCGAAACCAATTGCTACTACTCCGACATTCGTTTTGACGATTGCTATATCCTTTTCCAGCATGATGACGGCTACGGTGCAAATCATACGAAGTTCGACTATTGCGCCGCTATGAATATTTGCTCGCTTAGCAGTACTTATTTCAGCGATATTCATTACGAAGATATATATGTCTATCACGCAGAGCGACTTATCGGAATGTGCTTCATCGACGACTTTGTGTTCGGCTCTATTATCGGCGATATGTCGGGCGAAGGGTCGATAACCAACGTTACGTTCAAAAACGTATTCAGCCCTTATAAGAGCGGAACGTCGATTGACAACAATATGCGTTTTGCCGCATGGACGTCTGCTCCGGTAAAGCCGATTCACTTTATCCTCTTCTACAACCTTGCCGTGGAGGGTAATCAGATTCTCGACTATCGTAACCAATATAATACGTGGACCGACCAAGTGTGGGATTTGTTCTACGCAGGCGAATCCACACCGTGGATAAACACTTCGACCGAATCAGTCAGCATGGCTACCGAGTGTTCGACTCCCGTGTCGGCGCAAGTGACAATCGATGGCGGCGACCTCTATAGCGATATGCGCCTATCAATTGTGGGCGATGACGCGAACTGCTTTACCCTCGACAAAAACACTATTGACCGCAAAGCAGGCGAAACGGCGGTGACCGTTGTCTACAATCCAACAGTCGCAGGACAACACACGGCAACGCTCAACGTGGAGTCGGACGACATCGCTACTCGAACAATTGCGCTGACCGGAACAGCTACCAAAGCAGCGGAAAGCGGCGTCAACGATGTGGCAAAAACTAATAGCAAAGTCGGACTCGTATATTATAATAATGAAATTAGAGTGACGGGGGCCGAACGTGCGCGAATCGACGTCTACAACGCTTTAGGTGCACTTACGGCTTCTGCTCGAGGATGCGAGTTGCCGACCAATTTGCTTTTGCCCGGAGTTTATGTGGTCAAAGCCGTTACTGATACTTCCTACGCCGCCACTCTTAAAATAGTTATTCGTTAATCGATTTAGATACACTTTACAAGATTAGAGCCTGATTCGACTCGGGCTCTTTTTGTCTGCTTTTGAAATTTTCGGCAAAAAAGTGTATCTTTGTGGCTCGGAATGTATTGAAATATTATTATGAGTAAAACCGACTTGTCAAACGAGTTAGCAAATCGATTGAATAGAGACGTCGCCGATGTCAAGGCTCTTCTTGAGGGCTTTGCTTCGACGGTGCGCTCTCGTTGTGGCGAAAATCGAACTGTGGCGCTGCCTGGATTCGGCAACTTTATCCCGCAGAAGGAGGACGAACATATAGAGGTGGATGCTACGACAAATCGCCGTGTGCTTATGCCGCCTCGCGTGTCGTTGCGTTTTGAACCGAGTACCATTTTGAAATCGAAAATTGCAGAGAAGGGAGGTCAGGATGGCAAATGATGTTGTAGTTTTTGCCGACTTGGTCGCTATGTTGGCAAAATCGACCGGAACTTCGGAGGCTCTGTGCGATTCGTTCCTTCGCGAATTGTTGGCACTCGGTGTGGAAAAACTCACGGGCGGTGACGATTTCGCTATCAAAGGACTGGGCACGTTTCGCCATGTAGGCGCTGACGTGACTTTCGAAATTGATAAAAATTTCGCCGACGAACTTAATTCCGCATTCGATTGCTTTGAGCCGATAGAACTTGATGACGAGTTCGACGAAGAGTTGTTCGACGAGGCGCAACAAGAGCCCGCTCAGCCTACTGAGTCTGTACAGCCGACTGCCGAGGAAGAACCGGAGGCGGAACTTCCGCCATTGCCTGCCGACGAGACTGAAACCGACGAGCCGGAAGAGTCTGAAACCGACGAGCCGGAAGAGTCTGAAACCGACGAGCCGCAAGAGCCGGAAACAGACGAGCAGCAAGTGCTTCCGCCGCCAATTCCCGAGGAGGATAGGTTGCTGCCCGGTGAACCTACCATTGCCGAGCCGGAAGAACCTACAACCGACGAATCGACTACGGAAGGAGTCAGTCTCGCCGACACTGTCGTTCCCCACGATGTTGACGAATACGGATACGGATATGACGACGATAAGCCGAGCATGCCACGTTGGCGGTTGTTCGTTTACGGCATCGTTTGTGGCATTGCTGTGGCTGCGATTGCATTCTTTGCGCTGTCTTATTTCGGCATACTAACGACCGAGCAAGAGCAAAACGTCGTTGCTGATATGCCTGCAGCGACTGTTGCCGACGATACGGTTGTGGTCGACACAATCTATCCGATTAAGCCACATATTGTCGATACTGTTCCGGCTGAACCGGCAAGCGATACGAAGGTGGTCGAAAGCGAAAAAGAACCCGAAGCAAAGCCGATTACTTGCAAAGTGAAGGCTTCTACAACACTTTGCGACTTGGCACGACAATATTATGGCGATTATCATTTCTGGATTTACATCTATAAAGAGAACCGCGAAAAAATCAAAGACCCGAACAATTTGCAATCGGGGATTGTGCTGGTGATACCGCCGGCTGAAAAGTACGGAATTGATGCCGACAATCAAGCCAGCGTCGACAAAGCCGCTGCTGCAATCGATGCGATGAAGTGATTCTTGCCGACTGCCGACAAAAGCGATAGAGGCTGCTCATCACGGGCAGCCTCTATCTGAATTTGAATAGATTAGAATAGATTAGGT
>JBJEDP010000316.1:0-15231 GCA_051872175.1 Candidatus Limisoma sp. | reverse complement strand
ACAAATCCGAGCAACATCGGCACCACAATAAACGCCGACATCAGCGCAACGTAGACGAATCGCAAATCGACGAACGAGAGTCCTACGAACGGCAGAACCACCGCAGCCACGGTCCACCAGCGGTCGGCAAGCCAATCGGCGAAAAGCCTTCGCATATACACCGATGCCGGCACTTGATATGGCTGAGTTTCTATCATTTTTCAGTGTTCAGAAAAGCGAAATAGACGGCAGCGATGAGCAGGACGAACGACACGATGTGGTTCCATCGTATCGACTGACCTTGAAAGAGCACCGTTGCCACTATGGTAAACACTACCAACGTAATAGCCTCTTGCAGCACTTTCAGTTGCACAAGCGTAAACGGTCCGCCGTTGCCGTCATAGCCGAGTCGATTGGCAGGCACTTGGAACGAATATTCCGCCAAAGCGATTAGCCACGAAAAAAGGATTACGGCATAGAGCGGCCAATTGCGCGAAATGCCCAATTCGCCCAAACGCAGATGCCCGTACCAGGCAAGTGTCATAAACACATTAGAGATTATCAGAAGGATAACTGTCCAAATTGCAGCACTCATTTTCCAAATTTATTTTGTAAGAATTCATATCCGCGACGATAGTTTTCGATGCTCTCGAGGTGGCAATCCACGGCGATTCCCGTGCCGTCGGCGCCGTAGAGCGCTTTGATGTTGAGATAGTCGCCGGTGTCGGGGAGCGGATTGACGAACACTCGGCGTTTCAACTCATTGGCACGGTCGCACGCCGGAGAATGTCCGGTAAGGCTGTCGGCACGCAACGCCTCGGGCACGCCGCCTTCCCACGTCCATGCCGGAACGACCACGCCGCAGGGCGGATAGCCCAAGACGGTCCACATCGTCGTAGCCGCCGGATTGTCGTCCTCAGTGACGCCTTCGACGACTACCGATGCCGACGAAATGCGCCGAGGTATAAAGTCGCGGTCGACGACGTATGCCACCGTGTCGGCAGCAAAATCTTTGCCGATGAGCGAATGGTAGAACGAACGCGAAAGCCGTTCGGTAAGCACTTCCGGCGAGATGCTGTGCGCAGCGATGTAAGGACGCAACAAACATTGCGCATTTGCTTCGCGAACGTAGCCGTAGCCTTCGCCCGTGCGTCCCGACTTGGAATGGTTGGTGCGAACAACGATGCTGTCGACGTCGAAGCGTGTATACGAATAGTTGCATGTTTCGAAATATGCGGCACCGCCGTGAGCGTCAATCACGCCGAAATTTGCTTCCACACCCAACGGCTTGGGCATTGCGCGCAGCAGTTGCTCGAACTCGTCGACCGTGCGACACCGACGCAACGCTTCGCTCATCACCAAGCCCTCGCGGTCCATTTGCGTTACCGTGTCGGCTTTAAGGTTGTACGACGCCGTATTCATTATGGCAAAGCCTTCGGTGTTGCAACCCATCCAAGCTTCGCGGCGAAGCGTATCACTCGCGTTAAACAGCCCGATATAGGCGTACCCGTCGTCGGGCGTGATGCGTTCGACCACGTTGTTCAGGTCGGACGTGTCGCGATGCTTCCACAGCAGCGGACGACCGTTTACCGTCATCCGCGCCGTGACAATCGCCGACGTACATGCCCACGCCGCAACCGTAGCAACGACTGCACACGCCAAAAATATGATTCGTTTATTCATCTTTGTCCTCAAATTTTCGACAAAGGTAGTAACAGACGAGCGAAAGCACAAGCGAAAAACGCGAAAAGAGCGAAGAGGCTTACCTCTTACCTTTCTATAAAAAAATATGCTATATAACATATATATCCCGAAAAATATGTGTAATTTTGCAGCCAAAATAGTAAGAGGATATATGCAGAACATTAGAAACATTGCAATTATTGCCCATGTCGACCACGGCAAAACAACGCTTGTCGACAAAATGTTGATGGCAGGACACCTGTTTCGCGACAATCAGACAACCGGCGAGCTTATGCTCGACAACAACGACCTCGAACGCGAACGCGGCATCACAATTCTTTCGAAAAACGTGTCAATCAACTACAAGGGCTACAAGATAAACATCATCGACACCCCGGGACACAGCGACTTCGGCGGCGAGGTCGAACGCGTGCTCAACATGGCAGACGGCTGTCTGCTCTTGGTCGACGCCTTCGAAGGTCCTATGCCACAAACCCGTTTCGTGCTCCAAAAGGCTATACAAATCGGATTGAAGCCTATCGTGGTTATCAACAAAGTCGACAAGCCGAATTGCCGTCCCGACGAAGTCAACGAGATGGTATTCGACCTGATGTTCAACCTCGACGCTACCGAAGACCAACTCGACTTCCACACCATATACGGCTCGGCAAAGCAAGGCTGGATGAGCGAAGACTGGCGTAAGCCCACCGACAACATCATCCCCCTTCTCGACGCCATTATCGAATACATTCCCGGTCCGACCGTGCTCGAAGGAAAGCCCCAAATGCTCGTCACTTCGCTCGACTATTCGTCGTACGTCGGTCGTATAGCCATCGGTCGCGTCCACCGCGGCACGCTGCGCGAAGGCATGGATATCGGTCTTTGCCGCCGCGACGGCACAGTCTCTCGCCAACGCATCAAAGAGCTTCACACCTTCGAAGGAATGGGACGCAAACGCACCGCTGAAGTTTCGTCGGGCGACATCTGCGCGCTTATCGGCATCGAAGGCTTCGAAATCGGCGACACAATCACCGACCCCGAAACTCCGGAACCGCTGCCGCGCATTGCCATCGACGAGCCGACTATGTCGATGACTTTTACCATCAACGACTCGCCGTTCTTCGGCAAAGACGGTAAATACGTCACCTCGCGACACATCGCCGAACGCCTTGAACGCGAATTGGACAAAAACCTCGCTCTGCGCGTCAGCAAAGCCCCCGACGAAGACGTTTGGACAGTCTACGGTCGCGGCGTGCTCCACCTGTCAGTGCTCATCGAAACCATGCGCCGCGAGGGCTACGAGTTGCAAGTCGGACAACCGCAAGTTATCGTCAAAGAAATCGACGGACAGCGCTGCGAGCCTATCGAGTTGATGACGGTCAACGTGCCCGAAGAATATTCAAGCAAGATAATCGATATGGTGACGCGTCGTCGCGGCGAATTGACCTCTATGGTCACCCAAAACGACCGCATCCAGATGGAATTCCACATACCGTCGCGAGGCATCATCGGTCTGCGCACAAACGTGCTGACAGCCTCGGCAGGCGAAGCCATCATGGCGCACCAATTCCTACAATACGAGCCTTGGAAGGGCGACATCGAGCGACGCACTAACGGTTCGCTCATCGCTATGGAGAGCGGCACGGCTTACGCCTACGCCATCGACAAACTCCAAGACCGCGGCAAATTCTTCATCTTCCCGCAAGAGGAAGTCTATGCCGGTCAAGTGGTCGGCGAAAATGCCAAAGAAAACGACATTGTGGTAAACGTCACCAAGTCGAAAAAACTCACCAACATGCGTGCATCGGGTGCCGACGACAAGGCGAGAATCATTCCGCCGGTGGTGTTCAGCCTCGAAGAAGCGTTGGAATACATCAAGGCTGACGAATACGTCGAAGTGACACCCAACCACATCCGCCTGCGCAAGATTATCCTCGACGAACTCGAACGCAAGCGCGCTAATAAGTAGTGGAGAGGTAAGAGGTAAGAGTGGAGAGTTGGATGAGTAAAGAGTTGATGAGTGCTCGGCATCTCTTTAATCTCTAATCTTTCAACTTTCATCGAAAAATACTACCTTTGCAAAAAATTTTCCGGAAAATAAATAAATTCTTTATCGATGAAGAAACATTTTAACGAATACGACAATTTCAACTTGTCGGAAATCAATAAGGAAGTCTTGAAAACGTGGGACGCGAACCACGTATTCGAGGCGAGCATGGAAGAACGTGAGGGACATCCCACGTTTGTGTTCTACGAAGGACCGCCCTCGGCAAACGGAATGCCGGGCATCCACCACGTAATGGCTCGCACGATTAAAGACATCATCTGCCGCTATAAAACCATGCAAGGCTTCCAGGTGAAGCGCAAAGCAGGCTGGGACACACACGGTCTGCCCGTCGAACTCGGCGTCGAAAAAATGCTGGGAATCACCAAGGAAGACATCGGCAAAAAAATATCGGTCGACGACTACAACAGAGCATGTCGCCAAGAGGTGATGAAATACACAAAAGAATGGGAAGACCTTACCCATCGCATGGGCTACTGGGTCGACACGAAAGACCCGTACATCACCTACGACAACCGCTACATCGAATCAGTGTGGTGGTTGCTCTGCCAACTCTACAGCAAAGGTTACCTCTACAAAGGTTACACCATCCAACCCTACTCGCCCGCTGCAGGCACCGGATTGAGCTCGCACGAATTGAACCAACCGGGCTGCTACCGCGACGTCAAAGACACAACCTGCGTTGCGCAGTTCAAAATCAAGAACCCCAAGCCCGAAATGGCTAACTGGGGAACTCCCTACTTCTTGGCTTGGACAACCACTCCGTGGACGCTTCCCAGCAACACCGCGCTCTGCGTCGGTCCAAAAATCGAATACGTCGCCGTCGAATCCTTCAACGGCTACAACGGCAACCCGATAACCGTCGTCGTGGCTCGTCAACTGCTCTACAACCACTTCAACAAGAAAGCCGAAGGGCTCTCGTTCGACGACTACAAGCCGGGCGACAAGTTGATTCCGTTCCGCATCGTCGGCGAATATGTCGGCACCGACCTCGTCGGAATGCAGTACGAACAACTCTTCCCGTGGGTTAAGCCCGTTGAGACCGACGACGCCGGCAACTGGGACACGGCTACCGACAAGGCTTTCCGCGTAATCCCCGGCGACTACGTCACCACCGAGGACGGTACCGGTATTGTGCACATCGCTCCGACTTTCGGTGCCGACGACGCCTTCGTGGCTCGCGCTGCAGGCGTTCCTTCGCTGTTTATGATTAACAAACGCGGCGAAACTCGCCCGATGGTCGACTTCACCGGCAAATTCTACCTCCTCGACGAACTCGACGAGCGTTTCGTCAGCGAATGCGTCGACGTCGACACTTATAAAGAATACGAAGGTCGTTGGGTGAAGAACGCCTACGACCCGCAATACACCGTCGACGGTCGCTACGACGAGGCTGCAGCGATGGCTGCCGAAAACCTCGACATCGTGCTCTGCATGGTGCTCAAACAGCAGTCTAAAGTGTTTAAAATCGAAAAACACGTCCACAACTACCCGCACTGCTGGCGCACCGACAAGCCCGTGCTCTACTACCCGCTCGACAGCTGGTTTATCAAGACCACAAAATGCCGCGAGCGCATGATGCAACTCAACGAAACCATAACCTGGAAGCCGCAATCGACCGGCACAGGTCGTTTCGGAAAGTGGCTCGAAAACCTCAACGACTGGAACTTGTCGCGTAGCCGCTACTGGGGCACGCCGCTGCCGATTTGGCGCACCGAAGACGGCGAGCACGAAATCTGCATCGGCTCCGTCGAAGAGCTCTACAACGAAATCGAACGCGCTGTCGAAGCCGGCGTTATGGCTTCTAACCCGTTCAAAGACAAAGGATTCGTTCCCGGCGACTACTCCGTCGAAAACTATAACCGCATCGACCTGCACCGTCCTTACGTCGACGACATCATCCTCGTAGCCCCCAACGGCGAAAAGATGAAACGCGAACTCGACCTCATCGACGTGTGGTTCGACTCCGGCGCTATGCCATACGCGCAAATCCACTATCCTTTCGAAAACAAGGAAGCGTTCGACAACCGTCAAATCTATCCTGCCGACTTCATCGCTGAAGGCGTCGACCAAACCCGCGGCTGGTTCTTCACCCTGCACGCCATCGGCGCTATGGTGTTCGACAGCGTAGCCTACAAGGCTGTGATTTCCAACGGTTTGGTACTCGACAAGAACGGCAACAAGATGTCGAAACGTCTCGGCAACGCCGTCGACCCGTTCGGCGCTATCGAGAAATACGGCACCGACCCGTTGCGTTGGTACATGATTTCCAACTCTTCGCCTTGGGACAACCTCCGCTTCGACGAAGATGGCGTAGTAGAAGTGAGCCGCAAATTCTTCAGCACACTCTACAACACCTACTCCTTCCTTGCACGCTATGCCAACGTCGACGGCTTCGACAACAGCGCCGAGCAAATCCCCTACAGCGAACGTCCCGAAATCGACCGCTGGATTCTCTCGTCGCTCACAAGCCTCATCAAGACCGTCGAAGAAAACCTCAACGCCTACGAGCCCACTCGTGCAGCACGCGCAATCTCCGAATTTGTCAACGACAACCTCAGCAACTGGTACGTTCGCCTCAACCGTCCTCGCTTCTGGCGCGGCGAAATGTCGGACGACAAACTCTCGGCTTACCAAACGCTCTACATCTGCCTCGACGTCTTGGCTCGACTCATCGCTCCGTTCTCGCCGTTTGTTGCCGACAAAATCTACGTCGACCTCACTTCGGCTACTACCGGTGCTACCAAATCGGTTCACTTGGCGGAATTCCCCAAAGCCGACGAGTCGCTCATCGACAAACGTCTCGAAAAGCAAATGGCGCTCGCACAAGCAATCACCTCGATGGGATTGGCTCTGCGCCGCAAGGCAAACATCAACGCACGCAAGCCGTTGATGGCTATCATGGTGCCCGTGTTCGACGACGAGCAACGCTCTGCCATCGAAGCCGTCTCCGATCTACTAAAGGCTGAGCTCAACGTCAAAGAAGTTCGTCTCGTGCGTGCCGAAGACGGCGTGCTCGTTAAGAAAATCAAACTCGACTTCAAGAAACTCGGCCCGAAATGCGGCAAGGCGATGAAACAAGTTGCCGCCCATATGGCTAACATCAGCCAAGCCGACATCATCGAGTTGGAGAAAAACGGCGCACTGACCATCAACATCGATGGCACCGACTACACCATCGACAGCACCGACGTCGAAATCTTCTCGCAAGACATCCCCGGATGGACCGTTGCCAACGAAGGCAGCCTCACCGTTGCCCTCGACATCACCATCAACGACGACCTCCGCAACGAAGGTATCGCCCGCGAGCTGGTCAACCGCATCCAAAACATCCGCAAATCGTCAGGATTCAACATAACCGACCGCATAGCTGTCGTAATCTCCCCCAACAGCGAAATCGAAGCCGCTGTGGCTCAATATGGTGAATACATTTCGCGTCAAGTGCTCGCAACGTCGCTCAAAGTTGGCGATATCGCCGAGTCCGACAGAATTGCACTCCCCAAAATGGAAGAATACGGCGATATTTACGTATCGGTAAAACCCGCTAAATAAAACCATTTTTTAACTCTATCGTTATGGCTGAAAAAACAAGGTATTCAGACGAAGAACTGCAAGAGTTCAAAGAATTAATTCTTAAGAAACTCGACAAAGCCTACAAAGACTATGAGTTGCTCAAAAACGAAGTGACCAATGCCGACGGCAACGACACCGCCGACACTTCTCCTACATTCAAAGTGCTCGAAGAGGGTGCTGCCACCCTCAACAAAGAAGAATCGGGAAGATTGGCGCAACGTCAGATGAAGTTCATCCAACATCTGCAAGCGGCTTTGGTGAGAATCGAAAACAAAACCTACGGCATCTGTCGCGAAACCGGCAAACTTATCCCGAAAGAACGACTCAAAGCCGTACCTCACGCAACTCTTATCATAGAGGCTAAAAACGACAAAAAGTAAATGCGCAAAACTTTGTCAAACGGCTGGTTGGCGGCGATTATAATCCTCGTGATTATAATCGCTGACCAATGGCTCAAGATATGGGTAAAAACCCACTTCTATCTCTACGAATCGTACGACATCGCCGACTGGTTCAAAATCACTTTCGTAGAAAACCCCGGTATGGCTTTCGGTTGGGAAATCGGCAGTAAACTCTTCTTGACCCTGTTTAGAATAGTTGCTTCGATTGCCCTGATTTACTATATCTTCAAGATTCGTAACAACCGAGACTACAGCCGCGGCTACTTCGTATGCCTGTCGCTCATCACCGCCGGTGCCATCGGAAACGTCATCGACTGTATGTTCTACGGCATCGTATTCGACCAATCGACCCCCTACACCATCGCAACGCTCTTTCCCGACGGCGGCGGCTATGGGACATTCCTCCACGGCAGAGTGGTCGACATGTTCTACTTCCCGCTATGCTCTTGGGATTGGCCGCAATGGATGCCCTGGATTGGCGGCGACCATTTCGTGTTTTTCCAGCCCGTATTCAACGTCGCCGACGCTGCCATTTCGGTAGGCATGGCGCTGTTGATTCTGTTCTATTCACGCTACTGGGCAAAATCCGACAAAAAGGACACAAAAGAATAATGAAACACCTTTCGACAATCATAGCAACTGCCCTGCTGCTCATCGTCACGGCGTGCAGCAAGACGCCCGACGGAGTAATCGGTCAGGGCGATATGGCTGACCTGTTGGCAGACATGCAGGTGGCTGATGCAATTGTCGAAATCAATAGAGACGCCTACGCCGACGACTCGGCGCGACTGAACGTGCGCCGCAGCGTGCTCAAACGCCACGGCATTACGGAAGACGAATTCGACTCGTCGCTCGTCTGGTATGGCCACAACCTCGACGTCTACAAAGAAGTCTACGACAAAGTTGTCACAAAACTCGAAGACCGTCAACAAGACATCATCGAAGAAGCTCGCCGCGCCGGCGAAAAGTTGACCGCCTCCGGCGACAGCATCGACATCTGGCAAGCCGCAACATGCTACTTCTTCGACCGTCGCCGATGCGGTTCGACAGCACAAATCAACTTCTCAATCGATGCCGACGTCAACACCAAGCCCGGCGACAAGTACGAATGGCGTATGGCTATGAAAAACGCCTCCAACGGCGGTTTCGCCATGCTCGCCATCGACTACGACGACGGCTCGTGGGACTACGTACGCCGCTCGCTTCGCCCCGACGAGGCAATGCGCCTGAAACTGCAAAGCGACTCCACGCTCACCGTCAAACGCGTCTACGGCTACGTTGCCTACACAATCGGCACGGAAGACGCCATCTTCGCCGACAGCCTGTCGCTCTATCGTTCGCGGCTCGACCCGACTATCTATTTCGCCAACAAAGGCACACGTCGCCGCCTCAAAAAGCAATGAAACTTTTAGCCCACTACACGGTTTTCGCCGGCAACGTGTTCCACCTCCACAACTTCGACGTTACACCCGCCGGCATCACGCACAGCCCCGTCACTGCTGAAACAGCACACACAGAGTTTGTCGAAGGAATTTTGGTCATCGGCTCAGCCGACATCGCCGCTCTCGGCGCACGCCTGCGCGACATTGCCCAAGCGAACGGCAGCGCGGGCATTGCCACCGCCGCACAACTCATTTGCCGCACACTCGACGAAACCGATACAAATTATAAGCCGAAACAGCCTGTAGGATTGCTAAAAATCGCATACCCGCAATTTTTAGTGTCAGAAATCAAACAAAAATAGCATTTCCGCTTATAAATTGCAACCATTTACCGTTTTTATGCCGTATATCGGTAAAAAATCACTATCTTTGCAGAAAACTCAAAGAAATTATCAAAGAAGTGAACAACAACGAACACAACACAGCAATTTTGCGAATGCACTGTCCCGACCAAGCGGGCATCATCACCGTTATCACCGGTTTCATCAACGAAAACGGCGGCAACATTGTCTATCTTGACCAATACGTCGACCGCGTCAATGGTATTTTCTATATGCGCATCGAGTGGGAACTCGACAACTTTATCATCCCCAAGGAGAAAATCAGCGACTACTTCAACACGCTCTACGCACAGCGCTACAACATGTCGTTCCACATCAGCTTTACCGAGCGCGTTCAGCGTATGGCTATCTTCGTCTCGAAGATGTCGCACTGCATCTACGACCTGCTGGCTCGCTACACCGCCGGCGAATGGGACGTCGAAATCCCTCTCATTATCAGCAACCACCCCGACCTATCGGTCATCGGACAGCAATTCAACATCCCCTTCGAAGTTATACCAATCACCAAAGAGAATAAAGCCGAACAGGAAGCCAAAGAATTCGAACTGCTCGAACGCTACAACATCGACTTCATCGTCTTGGCTCGCTACATGCAAGTGCTCTCGGAAGACTTCATTGCGCGCTATCCCAACCGCATCATCAACATCCACCACTCGTTCTTGCCGGCTTTCATCGGCGCAAAGCCATACCACCAAGCCTACGAACGCGGCGTGAAACTCATCGGCGCCACAAGCCACTACGTCACCGCCGAACTCGATGCAGGTCCGATTATCGAGCAAGACATCGCTCGAATCTCTCACAAAGATTCGCCCGCCGAACTCGTCCACAAAGGTCGTGACCTCGAGAAAATCGTGCTCTCGCGTGCCGTCGAGAAGCACATTCAGCGCAAGATTCTCACATACAAGAATAAAACTATAATCTTCAACTAACATCGACAGGCAATGCAGGTTGCAATCATCAAATACAACGCAGGCAATATCTTCTCGGTCGACTGCGCTCTGCGGCGAATTGGAGTAGACGCCGTCATAACCGACGACCCTCACACGATTCTCACCGCCGACAAAGTGATTTTCCCCGGCGTCGGCGAAGCTCGTGCCGCTATGGAATACCTGCAACAACACGGACTCGACGAACTGATTCGACGCGTCACGAAGCCCCTGCTCGGCATCTGCATCGGGCAGCAACTCCTCTGCCGACACTCCGAAGAAGGCGACGTCGATTGCCTCGGCATCTTCGACGCCGACGTGGTCCGATTCAAAACCGACGACCCGGCGGTCAAGATTCCGCATATGGGCTGGAACGACATCAACGTCGTTGCATCCACACCGCTGCTTGGCAATGATGTCGACAAGAAATACGTCTACTACGTGCACAGCTACTATGCACCCATGTGCCGTCACACCGTGGCGACTACCGACTACATTCAGCCTTTTTCGGCTGCTATGCAACGCGACAACTTCTTCGCCACTCAATTCCACCCCGAAAAGAGCGGCGACATCGGCGAAATAATACTTAAAAATTTCATTCAGCTATGATAACAATCATACCGGCAATCGACATAATCGACGGAAAATGCGTCCGTCTGAGCCGCGGCGAATACGCTTCGGCAAAAACCTATAACGAGAACCCGCTCGACGCGGCTCTCGCCTTTGCCGATGCCGGATGCCGACGCCTTCACCTCGTTGACCTCGACGGCGCAAAATCGAAGCATATCGTCAACTATCGTGTTATCGAAACCATCGCCTCGCGCACCGACTTGGTCATCGACTTCGGCGGCGGCGTGAAGAGCGACGAAGACCTACACATCGCCTTCGAAAGCGGCGCTCAAATGGTGACCGGTGGCAGCATCGCCCTGACCGACCCCGCGACGTTCCGAAGCTGGTTGAACAAATACGGCGGCGAACGAATCATCCTCGGCGCCGACTCTAAAAACGGCAAAATCGCCGTCAGCGGCTGGACAGAGCAAAGCGACGCCGACATCGTTCCCTTTATCAGCGGCTACGTCAACGAAGGCGTCAGTCAAGTGATTTCGACCGACATCAACGTCGACGGAATGCTCACCGGACCGTCGACCGCGCTCTACAAACGAATCCTCGACGAAGTCGACGGCGTCAGCCTCATTGCAAGCGGCGGCGTCGGCTCGATTGACCACATCGTCGACCTGGCACAAATAAACGTGCCCGAAGTTATCGTCGGAAAGGCTATCTACGAAAACAGAATCAGCCTCGACGACATCAAACGTATAAACCGAGGAGAATTATGTTAGCAAAACGCATCATACCCTGCCTCGACGTCAAAGACGGAAAGACCGTCAAAGGCGTCAACTTCCTCAACCTGCGCGATGCCGGCGACCCCGTCGAACTCGGCAAACGCTACAGCGAAGACGGTGCCGACGAACTCGTCTTTCTCGACATCACCGCTTCGCACGAACGTCGCCGCACACTCATCCCGATGGTTGAACGCGTGGCGCAGCAAGTCAGCATACCATTCACCGTCGGCGGCGGAATTTCCGAACTCGACGACGTCGACCGACTGCTCAGCGCCGGCGCCGACAAAATATCAATCAACTCGTCGGCACTCGTCCGCCCGCAACTCATCACCGACATCGCGACCCGTTTCGGCAGCCAAGTGTGCGTCGTTGCCATCGATGCAAAATGCGTCGACAACCGATGGTCGTGCTACGTCAAAGGCGGTCGCGAAGACTTCGGCAAAGACCTCTTCGAATGGGCTTACGAAGCACAAGAACGCGGCGCAGGCGAAATCCTCTTCACGAGCATGAACCACGACGGCGCAAAAAACGGCTTCGCCTGCTCGGCACTTGCCAAACTCGCCGAGCGGCTCAGCATTCCCGTCATCGCATCAGGCGGCTGCGGCACGATGCAGCATTTCGCTGACGCTTTCACCATCGGACGCGCCGATGCCGCTCTCGCTGCAAGCGTGTTCCACTTCAACGAAATAAAAATAAACGACTTAAAGCAATTTTTACATAATAAAAACATACCTATCAGATTATGAAAATCGACTTCGATAAAATGGGCGGACTCGTACCCGCAATCATCCAAGACAGCCGCACAAAAAACGTGCTCATGCTGGGATTTATGAACGAAGAAGCATACAATAAAACCGCCGAAACCGGATTGGTAACCTTCTTTAGCCGCACCCGCAACACCCTCTGGACCAAAGGCGAAACCAGCGGCAACTACCTCAAAGTGGTGTCGACGGCTATCGACTGCGACAACGACACGCTCCTCATCAAAGTAGTGCCCGTCGGCCCCGTTTGCCACACCGGTAACGCTACCTGCTTCGAAGAAAAGAACGAATTCGGCATCGAGTTTCTCGACTACCTCCAGAAATTCATCGAACGCCGCCACCGCGAAATGCCCGAAGGCTCTTACACAACTTCGCTCTTCCGCAAAGGCATCAACCGCATGGCGCAAAAAGTGGGCGAAGAAGCCGTCGAAACAGTCATTGAAGCAACCAACGGCACCGACGACCGCCTCGTCTACGAAGCTTCTGACCTTATTTACCACCTCATCGTGCTCCTTACCTCCAAAGGTCTGAGCATCAACGACCTGGCTGTTGAACTCGAAAAACGTCATAAAGAATAATGGCACAAATTATCGACTATAAAGGCGTAGAAATCACCCGAGGCGACCTCATCGTGCTCCGCTCTGCCGACTTCGCTCTCAACGAAGGCGAATTCGTTTACCTCATCGGCAAAGTCGGTAGCGGTAAGAGTAGCCTGCTGAAAACCATGTATGCCGAAATCCCCGTTTCGGCAGGCGAGGCACTCATCCTCGGCTACGACCTCACGGCTCTTCGTCGGCGCGACGTGCCTATGCTCCGCAGGCAAATCGGAATCGTATTCCAAGACTTCCAACTTCTGACCGACCGCTCAGTCTACGACAACCTCCTCTTCGTACTCAAAGCTACCGGTTGGAAAAACAAAACGGAAATCGACGACCGAATCAACGAAGTGCTCAGCCAAGTCGATATGACAAACAAATCATACAAAATGCCCCACGAACTCTCCGGAGGCGAACAGCAACGCATTGCCATCGCTCGCGCTCTGCTCAACAACCCGAGCCTGATACTCGCCGACGAGCCCACAGGCAACCTCGACGAAACCACCGGAGAACAAATCATGCGACTGCTCCACGACATCTCGTCGAAAGGCACCGCCGTCATTATGGCTACGCACAATATGAAAATCACTCAAGATTTTCCCGCAAGAATTGTGCGTTGTGAGGCTAAAAAAATCTTAGAAGTCTGATTTTTTCCGTAATTTTGCAAAGTAAATAATTTTCAAGCCGATAAAATGAAAGTAATGAAATTTGGCGGCACCAGCGTAGGGTCCGCAGAACGTATTCAGAACGTAGCAAATCTTATTGCCGACAAGGGCAAAAACATAATCGTGCTCTCCGCTATGGCAGGCACTACCAACACCCTCGTCGAAATTTCCGACTACCTCTACAAGCGCAACATCGACGGCGCTAAAGAGACCATCAACAACCTCGAGAAAAAATATCGAGCTACCATCGACGCCCTCTACAGCACCGACGCCGCTCGCCAAGAAGCTCACCTCGAAATCAAAGCGTGCTTCAACTACATCCGTTCGCTCACCAAAGACATCTTCACCCTCTTCGAAGAGAAAGAAATCCTCGCACAAGGCGAAATCATGTCGACCGTGATGATGAACCTATACCTCCACGAACGCGGAATCAAGTCGGAACTCCTTCCCGCGCTCGAATATATGAAAACCGACAAAAACGGCGAGCCCGACAACCACTACATCCGTCAGCGCCTCAACAACCTGCTCGACAAGCACGCCGAAGCCGACCTGTACATCACTCAAGGTTACATCTGTCGTAACGCTTACGGCGAAATCGACAATCTCCAACGTGGCGGCAGCGACTACTCCGCTTCGCTAATCGGCGCTGCTATTTCCGCCGAAGAAATCCAAATCTGGACCGACATCGACGGCATGCACAACAACGACCCGCGTTTTGTCGACAACACCTCGCCCGTCGAAAAGCTAAACTTCGAAGAAGCTGCCGAACTCGCTTACTTCGGCGCTAAAATCCTGCACCCCACTTGCATCCAACCCGCAAAACTCAACAACATCCCCGTTCGTCTGCTCAACACTCTCGACCCGTCGGCGAAAGGAACACTCATCGGCAACGATTCAATCCACACAACAATCAAAGCCGTTGCCGCTAAAGACAACATCACCGCCATCAAAATCAAATCAGGCAGAATGTTGCTCGCCTACGGTTTCCTTCGCAAAGTGTTCGAAATCTTCGAATCGCACAAAACGGCAATCGACATGGTCGTAACCTCCGAAGTCGGCGTTTCCGTGACTATCGACTCCGAGAAAAACCTCGACAACATCCTCGAAGACCTCCGCAAATTCGGAACCGTTACAATCGACCGCGACATGGTCATCATCTGCGTGGTCGGCGACCTCGAATGGCAGAACCGCGGATTCGAAGCGAAAGCTATCGATGCCCTCAAAGACATCCCCGTCAGAATGATTTCATACGGCGGTAGCAACTACAACATCTCATTCCTCATCCGAAAAGAAGACAAAGTCAAAGCACTGCAACTCCTTAGCAGTCACTTATTTTAAACATAATAACTACATATATGAGCGGTTTTCCAATAGATAAATTCAACGAGCTGCAGACCCCGTTTTACTACTACGACGTAGACCTGCTGCGTGCAACACTCAGCACCGTCAAAGAATG
>JBJEDP010000315.1:0-15479 GCA_051872175.1 Candidatus Limisoma sp. | reverse complement strand
AATAATCCCTGTGTTGAAAACAGTCTAAGTACAAGTATGCATTTGGGATAGATGATAAAATTTATAACTTTTGTTGCCAATCCCCGGCCTTCCTACCGCAAAAGACAATTTCGGAACCAAAAGACAATTACGAATCCACAAATCAATTTCACCCCGCACCGGAGCAACTTCGACAAGGCACGACCACCTTACAACTTCAGCAAGTACGACCACCTTATCGTTTCAGCAAGAACAGCTGTTGCACACACGACCCTCTCCCCGGCGCACACTTAACATCAACCACCGAGATAGCAAAACCCAAACGCGAAGCAGCCTTATGCCGCAACGCAATCAACCACTGTTGCAACGTCATGTTCGACGGCTTTCGACCCAACATTCACCCATCGGTGATGATTTTTTGTTGTGAGTCAGGCTGTTAGTGTTTATGCCGCCGGGGCTGTATCGGTTGCGCGTGTTTTATCTTCTCGGTGCGTGTACCGCATCTGAAGGGCATCAAACTCCGGTGTTGAGCACAATCAGCGAATGTACGTTGCTGCATTTCATTCTCGGTTCTTGTGGCTACTTTTGTAAAATAAGAAAATAGAAACAGCGAAAAGTTGAAAAATAAGAAAATAAAATGTGTCAAAATCTGAAAAATAAGAAAATAAAAACAGCGAAAAGTTGAAAAATAAGAAAATAGAGATTATCTTTGTGGCAGATAATCAGCACGTTATGACAATATCGGATTTTGTGGCCGTATTATATGACCAAAGAGATGAGGTTAAAGCCTTGATAGCGGCTCCTTTATGCTCCCGCGCCGAGGAGAAGGAATTGGAACTTTCTTCGCCGTTGGCACAGGTTGTTATTGGTGTACGCCGTAGTGGCAAGTCGACTCTTTGTTTGAAATTTTTGAACGAACAGGGTGTGGACTTTGCTTATGTGAACTTTGATGATGACCGCTTGCACAATGTTGTAACAGAGGACCTTAACAATATCCTTAACGCATTGTATCAAGTGTATGGAGATTTTAAATATCTTTTCGTCGACGAGATTCAAAATGTGGAGGGCTGGCAATTGTTTGTCAACCGATTGCTGCGGCAACGGCTTCACATCTTCATTACCGGGTCGAATTCGAAGTTGCTTAGCAACGAACTTACTACGCATCTCACAGGTCGACACATACGCATTGAGATGTTTCCTTTCTCTTTTGCGGAATACTGTACCGCAACGGGTGTCGACGCTGAATCGCTGACCACTAAAGCCGATGCTCTCCGCCAAAAAGCGCTCGGTGATTTTCTTCTCGATGGAGGATTCCCGGAATTGTTGCACACCACGCGCAAACGCCCATATATCGATACTCTGTTGAACGCAATCATTAAAGATGATATTGCCAAGCGTTTCAAAGTGCGACATGTCGACGTGTTGGCAAATCTCGCCAACTATCTTGCCGACAATTTCTGCCAAGAGTTTCGTACTAAAGAAGTTGCCGAGGCTTTCGGTGTGTCTGCTCCTACTATATCTACTTACTATTCTTACCTAAAAGAGGCATTCTTGCTTTTAGGTATCCACAAATTTTCTTACAAGAGTCGCGAACGAATTCGTAACGAGAAAGTTTATGTGGTCGACACTGCTTTTGTTCAGCATCGCGACAACACGTTTTCGACGCAAAATCTTGGATGGCGCTTGGAAAATATGGTCTACATCGAATTGCTGCGTCGTTGTCGCCCTCAATTTGTTGATGTGTTCTATTATCGGTGCGCTCAGTGGGAGGTGGATTTTGTTGTGGCACAAGGCGGTAGAGTAGTTTCGCTTCTGCAAGTATGCTACAACGTCTCAGCCGAAAAGACTCTTAATCGTGAGTTGCGTGGTCTTGTGAAAGCCTCGGAGAAATTCGGGTGCGATGATTTGACGCTCATCACTGCCGACCGCAACGACATCGTAACTTCCGCCGGCAAGACCATACAAATAGTAAAAGCCACTGACTGGTTGCTGCAGCGAAACCGTTAACATTTCTCTTTCGCTCTTATTTTTTGTTTCATTTTGCGTTTTTGGCGGAATTTGCTAAGTTTGTAAGCAAATTGCGCGAACACACAGAAACGACTATATATAAATGAAACAGATTGATAATATCGATGACGTATTAATTCGATTTAATGCCTTTATGATTTTCGAAAAGGGTCTGTCGAAAAATACTGTCGAAGGCTATGATGACGATGTGGCGAAACTTTTGCGCTATGCCGCCGAGTCGGGCAAGAGTGTGGAGTGTATCGGGCTCGATGACCTCCACGATTTCTTGGCTGCGCTCCATGATGTGGGTATTGCGCCGCGCTCGCAGGCTCGCATTGTGTCGGGGATTCGCGCGTTTTTTCATTATCTCAAGGTGGAGGGCTACATCGACAACAACCCGGCGCGGCTGCTGGAACTTCCTAAAATCGGGAGACGTCTGCCGGATGTGCTCACGACTGACGAAATTGATGCTATCGAGGCGGAGTGCGACACGTCGACTTATGAGGGTTGCCGCAATCGGGCGATGATTGAAACTGCTTACAGTTGCGGGCTGCGCGTCAGCGAATTGGTGTCGCTAAAGATTTCGAATCTCTACATCGAAGATGAATATATTATCGTTGAGGGTAAGGGGCAAAAGCAGCGGATGGTGCCTATTTCGGCAAGTGCGCTCGACGCTATCAAGGCGTGGATGGAGCGTCGTGGCGAAAAAGGTATAAAGAATGACGACGGCGACACGCTTTTTCTGAATCGTTTGGGTGGAAAAATGTCGCGGGTGATGGTGTTTTATGTCATCAAGGATTTGTGTGCGCGGTGCAACATTGTGAAAAACATTAGTCCGCACACGTTGCGCCATTCTTTTGCCACGCATTTGCTTGAGGGTGGCGCAAACCTTCGCGCAATTCAGCAGATGCTCGGTCACGAGAGTATTACGACTACAGAAATCTACGTTCACATCGACCGTTCTTTCCTCCGCGAAGAGATTCTTAAATATCATCCGAGGAATAGGGTGGAGAGGTGAGAGGTAAGAGTGGAGGGATGTTTGTGTCGTTTTCGCAGGGGTGGGGCATGGCGATGCTGTAATTTTGCCACGAAATTGCTATGAGGCTCTAATTGATAATTTTAAACCGAAAATAAACGACCATGAAACACTACACTGAAGAGGAAATGCTTAATCAATGGAAAATCCGCAACGGTTATGTGCCTTTGCGGCGTGATTGTGCGGTGGAACGCGGTGACGGCGTCGACTTGGATGCGCTACTGCTTCGTCAAATCGAATCGGCTTATGCGCGTCTGCTGCGTGAGGCGCCGGTCGACTGTCTTCCGGTGGAGGATGTCGCCGACGAATGTACGACGACGGTCAACGACGATTTGTCGGTGGTAATCGGGCTGCCGGAACGTGCGGTGCGTTTTGTCGAGGTGCGCTTGGAGGGATGGAGTCGCGCCGTTACGCAGATGACGCCTGCCGATTCGCCGTTGGCGCAACTGCAGACGAATCGCTTTCTGCATGGCGGTCCGGCGTGCCCTGTCTGCGTCGAGGGTGTTCGCTCGGTGACTGCTTACACGGCTGCGTCGGCTGATGCTCGACTTGCGCGTGTGCTTGCCGTTGCGCGTCCTGCCGACGGCGGTTATGCGCTCGACGAATCGGCTTGGCATATACTTCTCGGATATGCGCAATATGACCGGGAATAGTCGAAAAAAGTTGGATTTGTTCGATAATTGACGTATTTTTGCGTTATGATTCTCAACAGCCTGTCAATACTCAACTACAAGAATATCGCGGAGGCAAGTCTTACCTTTTCCGATAAGGTAAACTGCTTTCTGGGTAATAATGGCATGGGCAAAACGAATTTGCTCGATGCCATTTACTATTTGAGCAACTGCAAGAGTGCACTGTCGGCGAGCGACGCCACGACGATACGTTTCGGCGAAGATGCGATGCTGTTGCAGGGAAACTATATGAGGCTTGGAAAGAAAGAGGTGGTTGCGTGTGCCATTCAGGCGGGACGCAAGAAGATGAAGCGCAACGGCAAGGAGTATAAGCGACTGAGCGAGCATATCGGGCTGCTGCCGTTGGTGCTGGTGTCGCCGCAAGATTGGGATATGATTGTGGGCGGAAGCGAGAGTCGCCGTCGGCTCATCGACCGAATAATTTCGCAGGGCAACCACGAGTATCTCGATGCTTTGATACGCTACAACCGCGCTTTGGAGCAACGCAACTCGATGCTCAAACAGGGCTACAGCGACCCGTTGCTCTACGAGTCGGTCGACGCTTATATCGTCGATGCCGCCAACGAAATCCATGAGGGTCGACGCCGCTGGATTGAGCAATTTACGCCGGTGTTTATGCAGTTTTATAATACCATCGGCGGCAACAACGAAACCGTTAGTCTCGACTATCGCAGCGAACTCAACGATATGTCGGCAGAACGCATCCTGGCAGCTAATTTCGAGCGCGACCGTGCTCTGGGCTTTACGTCGGGGGGCGTGCACCGCGACGACATCGAACTGATGCTCGGTAATGCGTTGATGCGCAAAACGGGCTCGCAAGGTCAGTGCAAAACGTATACGATAGCGCTGCGGTTGGCGCAGTTCGACTTTCTGCGGTCGCAGTCGAGCGTTACGCCGCTGCTGTTGCTCGACGACATCTTCGACAAACTCGACTCCGAGCGTGTGGCAAACATTATGCGAATTGTGTCGTCGCCGACGTTCGGGCAAATCTTTATTTCCGACACCAATCGTCAGCACATCGACGAAACGATTGCCGCCATCGGCTCCGACTACCGAATTTTCACGGTGTCGTCGGGTTCGGTTGTGGAATCGGGCTGCTCGACGGGCTCTTCCGATTCGGGCTCTGATTCAGGCTCCGGGGCGGGCTTGAAATAGTCGACGTATTTTGCCAGGCTGTTTTCGAGCGAGGTGCGGACCATTGTGCGCAGCTGCGGCGGTCCGACCACTTCGACCTTGTCGCCCATCGACATTATTTGCTGTTGGAAGTCGTAAGTTAGGTGAACTTTGTAGGTAAAAATCGAGTAACCGTCGCAGATTTGCTCTTGTTGCGAACTGTGAAGCGGCAGAGCGCGCAGATACTTTGCTTGCGTGGCTTCGACCTTTAGCAAGACGTGCTGAGCGTTGCCGCGGCTTGTTGTGATGCCGAAGCAATCTTTGAAAAACTCGTGGACGTCGATGTCGGGCATCGTAAACGGGCGGTCGAGAATGGTGACAATCTTGACGCGGTCGAGCGAATAGGTCTTGATTTTATGGTCGGTGTTGTTGTAGCCAATCACGTACCAGCGTTGGCGGAAAAGCCTCAGAAAATACGGCTCCAAGATGATTTTCTTGCGCGATTTGCCGACTTCGAACGGTTGGTAGTGAAACTCTATGCGCAGCGACTTCTTCATAGCGTCGATGATTGTCGGGAGGAATTGTCGCGCCGAGGGCACGTCTTCGACCATAATTCGGTTCGACACGTCGGCGGCATCAGTAAGCATATTGTTGACCGACATAGAGTTGATGAGCCAATCGCCCAAGTCGGTGCCGGTAGTGTCGCTCTCGATGTAGTATTCGAAGGTCGACGAGTTGTAGCCTATGCGGATGCCGAAAAGTTCTTCGATAGCCTCGCGGTAGTTGTAGAAGGTTCGTCGCGGCATCTTTTGTCCGTCGCCGTAGGGCGAACTCGCCCACAGTTCGCTGATTTCGCCGCGCGTAATGCGTCCGAAGCGCTGAATCGTTTCGAGTAGCCAAATGTATTTTGTCAGCAGATTGTTTGCCATCGGTTAGTCTTTTTTAATTAACAAGCAGAGTCCCAAAACGGTCACTAAAGCGTTGATTATCAGTAGCTCGAAACTTATTTGATAGCCGCCGAACCATTGCTCGCTATTGCGTTGGAGCACGAAGCAAATGAGTGGCGAAACGATGCAAACCACGGGCACGAGGCGGTCGCGCACCTTCCGACGGCATGCCAGTCCAAAGATGAACATACCCAAAATCGGACCGTATGTGTAGGCGGCGAGGCTGTAGACGGCGTTGATTGCGCTGTCGTTGTTGAGGTAGTAGAACACGATAATCACAGCCACCATGCAGAGCGACATCCCCACGTGCACCATTTTGCGCGTGCGCGTCAGTCGAGCATCGTCATCGTGCTTGTCGGCTTGCAGGATGTCGACCGTAAACGACGTTGTAAGGGCGGTCAGTGCGCTTCCGGCAGCGCTATAAGCCGCTGCGATGAGTCCGATGATAAACATTACGCCGATAAAAATCGGGAAACCGTCGCTCCACGCCACGTTGCCGAATACGGCGTCGCCCACCGGCTTGCCGTCCTTCATCGGCAGGTTGTCGCCCGAGTACATATAGAGCAGCGTTCCAAGAACCAAAAACAGCCCGATAATGAAGATTTGTATGCCCGAACTTACTATCATATTCTTCTGCGACTCGCGGTAGTTTTTGCAACTGAGCGTGCGCTGCATAAGGTCTTGGTCGAGTCCGGTCGTAGCGATTACCATAAATATACCGGCAATGAATTGCTTCCAGAAGTATTTGCCGTCGTTGGGGTCGTCGAAGAAGAAAATGCGGCTTGTGTGGTCGGCGGCAATTGCGCTCGGCAGTTCGCCGATGCCCAGGTTAAGACTCTTGGCAATGTAGACGATGCAGCACACCACCGAAAGCACCAAGCAGAACGTCTTGAGCGAATCGGTCCAGATGAGCGACTTCACGCCGCCTTGGTAGGAGTAGAGCCAGATGAGAGCCACCGTCAGAATCACATTGACCTCAAACGGCATGCCGAGCGGCTCAAACACCAGCGTCTGCAGCACGACGCATACCACAAAGAAGCGTACCGATGCGCCAAGCATCTTCGACACGAAGAAAAACCATGCGCCGGTCTTGTACGAACCCACGCCGAAGCGGTTTTCCAGATAGCCGTAGATGCTCACCAGGTTCATCTTGTAGAACATCGGGATGAGCACCAGCGCCACGACGAGCGACCCGACGAAGAAGCCGAGCACCATCTGCATATAGGAGTACGACCCGGCATACACCGCTCCCGGCACGGAGATGAACGTCACTCCCGAGATGCTTGCGCCAATCATTGCGATTGCCACCATGTACCACGGCGACTTGCGGTTGCCCGTAAAAAATCCGGCATTGTCTGCCTTACGTCCGGTTATCCACGAGATGATGAAGAGTAGCAAAAAGTAGAATGCTATTGTGGCAAGTACAATCCATGCTGTTGTCATAATAATCTGATTTTTAGGTGTTTGTTATTCTTGGTAGAGCAAATACGGGCGACGTTGTTGCTTGAATTTTTCGACGTCGTCAGCCCATGTGGCTTTTATCTCGTCGGCGCTCTTGCCGGCTTCAATCATCTTGCGAATGTTGCCGTTGCCGATAAGTTTTTCGAAGAACGGGCGGAAGAAATAGTCGTCCATATTCAGGTTGCGGTAAGCGTCGATGACATATTCGAGGTTGATGCCGCGGGCAATGACCTGCTCGGGGTCGAGCGTCGAGAGGTCTACGCCGTGGCAAGTGCGATTGAGTTGCGGCGGGTTCTTCGCTCCCGGGCGACTGCGCGGCGTAAACGAGTAGGTGTAGCCCTTCATGTTGGGGTGTCCGTACACTTGGAACGGCTTATCGGTGCCGCGACCGAGGCTCACCGGAGTGGCTTCGAAATAGCACGTCGACGGATAGAGATAAATCGACAGCATATTCGGCAGATTTGGCGACGGTGCCACAGGAAGCGTGTAGCGGCTTTGATGGGTGTAGCCCTTGCAGCGAATCACCGTCAGGTTGACGCGGCGACCGTCTTTGAGCCAGCCTTCGCCGTTTGTCATGTTGGCGATTTCGCCCATCGTCAGCCCGTGAACGACCGGGATGGGCAGACGCCCGACGCCCGACTCATACTTCATGTCGAGAATCGGCCCGTCGACGTACATCCCGTTGGGATTCGGGCGGTCGAGCACCATGAAATCCTTGCCGTAGCGAGCTGCGGCGTTCATAAGGTCGACCATCGTACAGTAGTAGGTGTAGAACCGCAGCCCGACGTCTTGGATGTCGACAACGATGATATCGAATTTGTCCATTACTTCCTTTTTGGGCATTCGCGACTTGCCGTCGTAGAGCGACGCAATAGGAATTCCGGTTTTGCTGTCGACGCTGCTCGACACGTGCTCGCCGGCGTCGGCATTACCTCTGAAGCCGTGCTCGGGCGAGAATATGGTAGTCACTTTGATGCCGTGGCGCAGCATTACGTCGAGCGTGTGTTCTTTGCCAACCAAGCCTGTGTGGTTGCTCAGCAGAGCCACGCGCTTGCCGTCGAGCAGCGGCACATATTCGTCGGTACATTCGGCGCCGACTTTGATTGCCGAACCGGCTTCGAAGCCGACGATTGTGGCGATGAAAAGCATTAGATAGCGTACGAATTTCATAATGAATGGTTTATAGGGTTTTTTAGTGTGCTGTTATCGTTGGCGGGTTTTTATTTTAAACCAATCGAGCGAGCAATGCCGGTATAGGTAAGCGTGACGCCCACCAGAATGCCCGACGGCTCGCCGACGAGGCTTGTGTATTTTTGGTTGATGACGTAGGGCGACAGCCGCAGCGACGAAGTGTACTGTTCGCGGTGTCCCGACAGGAACGACGGATTGTCGCTCACCACCGAGTGGAAGTGCCAATCGAAGTCGATGCCCGCCATAAAGTTGAAGTTGTGTATCTTGTTGCGGCGAATTTCCGAATCGATGATGTATTCTATCTCGGGGTTTCCATCGGGGTTGTCGGGATTCTTTTTGTAGTCGGCAACGTCCCAAGCGTAGTTAGTCCATCCGCCGCCGACGTGTGGTGTTATCGAAAACTTCTTGGTGTCGACAACGCGATAGCCGAGCGAAACGACGCCGCTGAGTTGGTTGACATACTTATTGACCGCCCATTCCGGTCGCGACGGGTCAGCCGGGCGGTTGGGGTTGACGTAGATTTCGCGTCGCACGTCGACCAGGTCGGGCTGCCCGTAAGAGATGTCGGCTTTCAGCGCAAAACGCTTATATCCGGCGGTCAATCCGATGTTGAAGAGCCAAGCGCTTTTGAAGATGTCGCCGATGTCGCCCGTGGGGATGAGCGTTCCGGTGCCGACAAACCAGCCGTAGCTGAAGTTGCCGTATTTTAGTTCGGCAACCTGCGGCAGATAGAATTCCTCGAGGCTTTTGCGCACGTAGTATTCCTCCTCTTGCAGTCGGTTGTCGTTGCTTCCGTTGACGGTACGACGCGCCAGGTCGGTGATTTTTTCGTCGTAGAGGCGCTGATAGTGCTTGAGGCGGGTGTCGGCTTCGAGACCTTCGACGCCGGCATTGAGTTCGGCTTGCAAGCGCCGACGCATCAGCTCGAGCAAGTCGAATTGCAATTGATGATAGCGCAACATCTGCGGCGTGGCACACGAGTCGATGGCATACGACACGTCTTTGAGCATCACCGCCATCGCCGTAGCCGTCAATCGATTTACCGACGACGGGCGCAGGTTGTCGGCGGGCTCTTGCTCGGTTTTCACTTGCAGCACGCCTTTAAAATAGGTTGGCGTAGTTACTACCACGGGTTGACCCACAAAGTCGCTCCAGCGTAGAGCGCCTTCGTCCCACGTCCGCGTGTTGGCTGCTTGCATGGCAAATGCCGCCAAAACTCCCACTATCAAGAATAGTCGACGCATATTTCTTTATCTTTTTCTGTTCAAAAAAGGCTATTACTCGCTCAAACCCTCAAGCAGACGCTTGAGCACGACGGTAGCCGAGATTTCGCGGTTTGCCGCCTCGGGAATAACAATCGAGCGGTCGCTTTCGATGACGTCGTCGCTGACAATCATGTTGCGGCGCACCGGCAGACAGTGCATAAAGTAGGCGTTATTGGTAAGCGCCATCTTTTCGGTGGTAACGGTCCACGAGCGGTCTTTGCTGAGCACTTTTCCGTAGTAGGGGTCGGCATAAGCCGCCCAGTTCTTGGCATAGACGAAGTCGGCACCGCGCAGCGCCTCGTCTTGGTCGTAGATGATGGGCACTCCGGCGGTAAACTGCTCGTCGAGTTCGTAGCCGTGAGGATGTGTGATGACGAAATCGTAGTCGGCGGCGCGCATCCATTCGGCGAACGAGTTGGGCACGGCTTGCGGCAGTGCTCGCGGATGTGGCGCCCACGTCAGCACGACTTTCGGACGCTCTTTCGTCTTATATTCTTCGATGGTTATCAAGTCGGCAAAACTCTGCAACGGGTGGCGCGTTGCCGCTTCCATACTGAATACCGGACGTCCCGAATATTTAATGAATTGGTTGAGGATTTTTTCCGAGTAGTCGTCCTCTTTGCTTTCGAAGCGCGCAAACGAGCGCACGCCGATGATGTCGCAGTAGCAGCCCATCACGGGGATAGCCTCCAGCAAGTGCTCCGGGCAGTCGCCGTCCATAATCACGCCGCGCTCCGTCTCGAGCTTCCACGCTCCCTGGTTGACGTCGAGCACTATCACGTTCATACCCAGGTTCATAGCAGCCTTTTGCGTGCTCAGGCGAGTGCGCAACGACGAGTTGAAAAAGAGCATCAACAACGTCTTGTTGGTGCCGAGATGTTTGTAGGCAAAACGGTCTTTCTTGATTGCAAGCGCCTCGGCTATAGCCGCGCGGAGGTCGCCGATATCGTTGACGGTGGTAAATTGTTTCATAGCGTTTTCTGTTTGTTTTATGCAAATATAAGCATTATTCCCAAATAATCGTTATATTTGGCAAAACTTTAAAACACATTATGCGATGATTAAGATTCTCGAGAAAGAAGACTACAATTTGCTCAAGCAGACCGACGGACCGGATTTGGGATTCTCGCCGACGTCGGGTGTAAAGATTCTTTACAGAGACGGTAAGGCGTTTAAGAGTTTCGACGGCAGCGACGAACTGCTCCCGTATGAGGACTGGCGCTTGCCGATGGAGCAACGTGCCGCCGACCTGGCGAGCCGACTTTCCATCGATGAAATTGCAGGACTGATGCTTTACAGCATTCAGAACAAGTTGCCGATGCTCAACGACACTTACGGCGGACTCCCCTTCGAAGATAGCGGCAAGAAACCGTACGACTTGAGCGATGCGCAACTCAAATTTTTGGTCGACGACAACCTTCGGCACGTGTTGGTGTCGACTTTCGACAGCCCGGAGACGGCGGCGCGCTGGAACAACAAGGTGCAAGCGCTCGTCGAAGGTCGCACGCACGGCATACCCGCCAACAACAGTTCCGACCCGCGCCATTCGGCGTTTGCCGATGCCGAATTCAGTCCCGGCGGCGACGGCAAGATTTCGCTATGGAGCAACATGCTCGGCTTGGCGTCGACGTTCAGCCCCGAAACGGTCGAAGAATTTGCGCGCATTGCTTCTGCCGAATATCGTGCTCTCGGACTTGCCACGGCGCTCTCGCCGCAAGCCGATTTGGGCACCGACCCGCGATGGTATCGCTACAGCAGTACGTTCGGTCCGGAGCCTCGTCTGGTTGCCGACCTCACTCGCGCCTACTGCGACGGCTTTCAGACATCGACCGGCGACGACGAAATCGCCGACGGCTGGGGACGCAAGAGTGTAAACGCCATGGCAAAGCATTGGCCGGGCGGTGGTAGCGGCGAAGGCGGTCGCGATGCCCATTACGGCAACGGTAAGTTTGCCGTCTATCCCGGCGGTTGCTACGAAAGCCACAAACTGCCGTTCGTCGACGGGGCTTTCCACCTCCGCGGCAAAACGCGTATGGCGTCGGCTGTAATGCCTTACTATACAATCTCTTACGACCAAACCGACGAAAACGTCGGCAACAGTTTCAATCGCAGCATCATCACCGATCAACTCCGAGGTCAAGCGGGTTTCGACGGCGTGGTCTGTACCGACTGGCTTATCACTCACGACGAAGAGCATCCCGGCATACATTCCGGCAAGCCGTGGGGCGTCGAACGTATGTCGGTGGCTGAACGTCACTACAAAGCGCTGATGGCGGGAGTCGACCAGTTTGGCGGCAACAACGAGAAAGGTCCCGTCATCGAAGCATATCATATGGGCGTTGCCGAGCACGGCGAAGAGTGGATGCGCGCTCGCTTTGAACGCTCGGCAACTCGCTTGCTGCTCAACATATTCCGCACCGGACTCTTCGAAAACCCGTATGTCGACGTCGACGAAACCATTCGCCTCGTCGGCAATCCGGAGTTTATGGCTAAAGGCTACAAACAGCAACTCGAAAGCATCGTAATGGTGAAAAATCACAATCGGTTGCTGCCCGTCACCGACCGTAAGCGCGTCTACATCCCGCAACGGCATGCTCCCGAAGGTCCGAACTATTGGCGCACAATCATCCTCGAGCGAACCTATTCGCCGGTGGCAAAGACCATCGTCGAGCGCTGTTTCGACCAAGTCGACAGCCCGGGCGACGCCGACTTTGCCATCGTCTTTATCGAGTCGCCGCATAGCTACCTGATGGGCTACGACCCCGACGACCTCAAGCGTGGCGGCAACGGATATATTCCTATCTCCTTGCAATACAGCGACTACTGCGCAACTACGGCACGCAGCCAAAGTATCGCCGGCGGCGACCCCTTCGAAGACTTCACCAACCGCTCCTATCGCAACAAATGGGCGCACACCATCAACGCATGCGACCTTGACCTGGTCAAATCGACTCGCACAGCGATGGGCAACAAACCCGTTGTGCTCGTGCTGATGATGTCGAATCCAACCGTTATGGCGGAAATCGAACCCCTCGTCGATGCCATCCTCGTGGGATTCGACGTACAGGCGCAAGCCTACATCGACATTATTTCGGGGCGTGCCGAGCCGTCGGCGCTACTCCCGGTCCAGTTGCCCGAAGACATGCAAGCCGTTGAAGAGCATTGCGAAGACAAGCCGCGCGACATCCGATGCTACCGCGACGCCGATGGTAACGTCTACGATTTCGCTTTCGGACTCAATTGGTCGGGACAAATCGACGACGAACGAACTCGCCGATACAAATAACAAATATTCAAACCTCGTAAAAATGCAAATCTTCAGGATTTGCATTTTTACTTAAGTTGCATTATATTTGCAACCGAATTGTGTCGGATATGTGTTTGTTGTGCTCCGAGGGGCGTACAGTTTTCATTTGAAGCCACATTCTTTGCTTATTTTAATATTCAGACCATGCAGTACTCTTTTTTAGACTTCCTTACGCTAATAGGAGCAGTAGGCCTCTTTCTCTATGGGATGAAGGTCATGAGCGAAGGCTTGCAGAAAATTGCCGGCGACAGGCTACGCTCGATTATGTCGGCGATGACCAAAAATCGCTTTGCCGGGCTCATCACCGGTATTCTAATCACCGCACTTATTCAAAGTTCTTCAGCCTCGACCGTTATGGTCGTCAGTTTCGTCAACGCCGGACTTATGTCGCTCGCCGACTCAATGGCTGTCATCATGGGTGCCAACGTCGGCACAACATTCACGGCATGGATTATCGCCGTGTTCGGACAAGTTAAAATCGACGTATTCATGCTACCGCTTATCGGCATCGCCACGTGCTTCCTTTTCTCCAAGAAAAGCAGCCACAAGTCGATTGCCGAATTTTTTATCGGTTTTGCCCTGCTCTTCATCGGACTCGGCTACATCAGCGATAACGTCCCCGAACTCGACGAAAACGCCCTCGAATTCCTCCGCAACTACACCGACATGGGATTCCTCACCATCCTGCTCTTCGCCGTGGTGGGCATCGTGATTACAATGATAATCCAATCGTCGGCAGCCGCTTTCGCCATCATTATGGTGATGTGCCTCAAAGGCTGGATAGGCTTCGACATCGCCTGCGCTATGGTGCTCGGTAGTAATATCGGTACGACCATCACCCCGATTATCGCCTCGTTGGGCGCCAACGACGCCGCCAAGAAAGCCGCTTTCGGTCACCTCCTGTTCAACTGTATCGGTATGGTTTGGGCGCTGGCGCTCATCTACCCGATGATTGATGGCGTGTCAGCCATTAGCGAATTCTTCGGCAACGGCGACCCGCGTACCGGCGACGGCGCAACTATCACCATCGCTCTTTCGATTTTCCACACCGTCTTCAACGTGGTCAACGTCTGCGTGCTCATCTGGTTTACAAAATACTTCGTTGTGGTGGCAAACTTCTTCTTCAAGCCCAAGAAACACCACGAGGACGAAGAATTCCAACTCAAATACATCTCCAGCCGTATCGTCAGCGCTGCCGAAGTTAACATCACCCTGGCTCAGCGCGAAATCGTCGTCTATGCCGAGCGCGTTAACCGCATGTTCGGTATGGTCAAAACCTTGCTCCACACCAAGCCCGATTCGGAAGAATTCAACAAAATCTACTCGCGCATCGGCAAGTATGAAGAAATTTCCGACCGCATGGAAATCGAAATTGCAAACTTCCTTAACAAAGTCATCGACGGTCGACTCAGTTACGAAGGTAAACTACGGATTTCCGCAATGTTGAACATCGTCAGCGAAATCGAAAGCATCGGCGACAGTTGTAACAACCTCGCTCGCACGATGGTTCGCCAGCACGAGGCAAAAGTGGTGTTCAACAAAATGATTGTCGAAAACATCGAAACCATGTTCAAATATGTCTCCGAATCGCTCGAAAATATGCTTCTCATCCTTCGCGACATCGAGAACGCATCCGACAAAGACATAATGAACAGCTACAACAAAGAGCGTGAAATCAACAACTATCGCAACGCCCTCCGCAGCGAAAACGTCGAAAACATCAACCAAAAGACGTACCCCTACGAAGAAGGTATCTACTATATGGACCTCATCTGCGAGAGCGAAAAACTCGGCGACTACGTTGTTAACGTCATCGACGGCGTAAAATTGCAAAACGAAGAAGTAGAGAGCAAATAATCGGTCTTCGATTTCGGAACAAATATCCCCATCGCTTAATAGAGGTGGGGATTTTTTTTGTATTTTCGAGAGGTTATCGATGTATGTTTATCGATGGGCGTCTCCGACTCCTATGTGTGGTGTTTTTATTCTTGATTATTAGAGGTATACGTAGCAAATGTAGTGTCGCGCCAAGCCACGACTATACTATGTTGATAATCAGCGATATAGGTGCTGTTTTTTGTGCTACCCCGCGGTAGGGCCGCGCCACGGTGCGACCGGCTATGGGCAATGGTATTATTTCTCTAACCTCTAACCTCTAACCACCGCCGCAGGCGGTTCATCGCGCCACGGTGCGACCGGCTATGGGCAATGGTATTATTTCTCTAACCTCTAACCCATAACCTCTAACCACCGCCGCAGGCGGTTCATCGCGCCTCGGTGCGACCGAGCATGGGCGAGGAGCGAATGAGAATCCACAGCGTGTCGAAGATACGCTGTGGGTGGGGAGCGTCGGAGACGCGCCGTTTGTGGTAAACCTCACGCTCAGCGTCGGAGACGTTTAGCGAGGGGGACGTGGCACACCCCCGACATCTCGAGCCTCGGAGAGGGTCGGTCGTGGTAGCATAAAAAGGAATCAGGAAT
>JBJEDP010000314.1:0-15573 GCA_051872175.1 Candidatus Limisoma sp. | reverse complement strand
CGGTGTTTTCTATCCTAAGCAGTTCGCGCACAGGTCTCAAGCACAATCTTAAGCCTTTGCTCGAATTCGAAAGCGGTAGCAACGACCCGATGGCATATCTCCTTGTGGTAATTCTTATGGGTCTCATTTCGGGCGGCGAAGAGTTCTCGTCGGGCATGCTCCTTGCGTCGCTCGGGCAGCTTGCCATGCAACTCTCTTTGGGCGCGCTTGGCGGACTTGCGGTCGGGTGGCTGTCGACACGCATCATCAACCGTCTCAACTCCGACAACGAGTTTCTCTATCCTGTAATGATGATTGCTTGCGTTTTTTTTGCTTTCTCGCTCACCGAACTTGTCGGCGGCAATGCTTACCTCGCCGTCTACTTGGCGGGACTCGTCGTGGGTAACACTCGCATAGCAATGAAACACACCATAACGACCGTTTTCGGCGGTTTCACTTGGCTTGCTCAGATACTTATGTTCCTCTCGCTGGGACTTCTCGTAAACCCTCACGAAATCATCGACTCGCAAATCGTCGTTCCCGGGCTTCTGCTTGGCGTGTTTATGATACTTGCAGCTCGGCCGCTCGCCGTGTTTATATGCTTGCTGCCGTTCCGCAAAATCAGCTTTAAGGCGAAATTGTTTGTCTCGTGGGTGGGACTTCGCGGCGCCGTACCTATCATCTTTGCTGCATTTGTGATGACAAATCTCCCCGGCGCGGAATCCCGTTTTATGTTCAACATGGTATTTTTTATCACCATCATATCGCTCCTCGTGCAAGGAACTACCATCACGCGTATGGCGAAATGGCTTGGTCTTGACGACAAAATCAAAGAAGACGAAATAAAAATCCGGTTTCCCGACGAAATTACCGCCGTCACACGCGAGATAGAAGTCACGGGCGCAATGCTCGACAACGGAGCAATGCTCAAAGACATAACCTTTCCGAGCAACACCCTCGTCATTATGGTAAAGCGTGGCAAACGCTATCTCGTGCCCACCGGCTCGACCGAACTCCACCTCGGCGACCGCCTCTTCATCGTTGCCGAATCGAAAGACTGTAAGAATAATGCAGATTAAAAAAAAGCTAAAAATGTCGGTTTTATCGCAAATTTCCTTAAATTTGCAGAAACTATTAAGAGCCAAAATACCATTGACTGTATGAATAAAATTAGTTCGATTAGACGTATTGTGTTTATTGCCTGTATGTCGCTTGTTGCTTCGGTTGCTTCTGCAAATAATTCCGAATTGCTTCAGAAACTTGACGGAATTATAGAAAAGAGCGATTCTATCGTTGCGGAGAAAAACAAGAGGATTGATTTTTTAAAGCAAATAGCAGCCAAGGAGTCGAACACGGAACGGCTTTTGGAGCGTTATTACGAACTAAGCGATGAATACTATGTTTTAAAATTCGACTCGGCAAAAGTGTATGTTGAAAAGGGTCTTGCTTTGGCAAAGAAGACCGACAATCATCACTACATTGTAGTAAATACGATAATGAAGTCAAAGTTGTTAGCCCTCGGCGGTCTCTACAGCGAGGCTATCAACACCCTCAACGCCATCGACCCCGACAGCCTTGACCGTGACTTGATTTTCGACTACAACATCGCTTATTTTACCATATATTGTTACTGGGCGGATTATTGCAACGACGACACATATTTTCCTATGTATAGGGAGCGAGCTATTTCTTATCTGAAGAAGGCGGTGGAGAATATCGACAAAAACGACGAGGCATACGACTATTATATGGGCGAATACTATGTCTATGCGGATAAGAACGACGACAAAGCGCTGCAACATTACTTCAAAGCTCTGGAGCGGAACGACATGACTTCGAGAGTGTATGCTATGGCTTCGTTTGCAATAGCCAACAACTACAGCGCTCACAACGATATGGAAAAGTATGAGGAATATCTCATCAAGGCAAGTATCTGCGACATCCTCTGCTGCACAAAGGAGAATCTCGCCCTCCAGTATCTTGCGATGCATCTGTTCAAGGAAGACGATGAGAATATCGAGCGGGCTCGGATTTATATCAACTTTGCGATGGACGACGCCAAGACGTATAACAACCGTCTGCGAATTCTTGAGATTTCGCAACGTCTGCCTCTCATCGTCTCTACATACCACAATATGGTAAAAACCCAAAACAATTTCCTCCGCTTTGCCATCTGGGGCATTTCGCTACTTGTTGTGGCTATGATTATATTGCTGTTTTTCATTTTCCGACAAAACAATCTTTTGACGAAAAGACGGCAAGAGTTGCACATCAGCAACAACTTGCTGACGGAAACCAACGAGCGTCTGAACCGTGCCAACGAGCAATTGCTCGACACCAACCGTAAGCGTGAAGGACTCGCCAAACTCTATATTGACCTTTGTGCGAAGTATATCGACCGAATTGCCAAACTGAAGATTATGGTGCAAAGAAAGATTAAGGCAAATCAAATCAACGACCTTCTGAGTCATATTTCTTCGTCGAAAGTCAACCAAGAGGATGCCGACACATTCTTGAAACGGTTCGACGAGGCGTTTCTGAATCTTTATCCCTCGTTTGTGACGGAATTTAATGCGCTGCTGAAAGAGGATATGCAGATTGTCATCAAACAGCCGAAAACTCTGACAACCGAGTTGCGAATCTTTGCGCTCATCCGTTTGGGCGTCAAAGAGAGTTCGGAAATTGCAGCCTTGCTCTATTACACACCGCGCACCATCTATAACTATCGTTCTGCGTTCAAAAACAAAGCCATCGACCGCGAGTCGTTCGAAGAACAGGTCTGCATGCTCTGCACGGTTATCAACGACAAATAGAAGTCCGGCCTCGTCTCTTCTTCGACGAAACCGGACTTGCAGAGAATTACCTAATCTATCTAATCAATGTAAAGCAATAGTCGGCTCTTACTTTACCATAATCTTACGGGTCTTAGAGCCGCATTTCTCGATATAAATACCGGGGCAAAGAGTGCTACCTGACACACGGTTGCCTTTCAGGTCGTAGACGATAGTTTCCGCATTCGATTCGCTTTCTAAAGCAGATACGCTACTCGATTCGGCTTTAATGATTGAGATTGACATATTGACAACGTCAACCGTTACGGTATATTTTCCGGCTTGAGTGATATTCCACTTGTTGTCGTCGCCACCGAACACCATCTTAGCGTCGTTAGTTGTGTCGCGCTGGTAGAAAGTTTGTTCGTAACCTGTTTGGCTGTTTACGGCGATTTTCATTTCGCCTTCAACGAGTTCGACCATTCCGGAAAACACTGTCGGGTTGTCGGTTTTGGGTGTAAGCATAGTGCCGTCGCCGAGGTTCCAACCGCCGGGAGTGGCTGAGCCGACGAGCCAAAGAGCGGTGTGGTTCAGAGGATTATCCTGATAATCGGCTTTGGTAACGACAATTGTCTTGGCAGCGAGGTCGCAGACGATGTCGTAGTTGGCTGTTTCGCTTACTTGGAACTTGTTGTCGTTAGAGTTTTCGTCGCTCGTAACGAGAGGAGTAGCTACGCCTTCAGTGAGAGTAACACCGGTGTCGCCGGCACGATATTCGAGCGCGCCCCACCATGTTTCGGTGAGGAACTTGAAATCGCTGTTCGCTTTGAGGTTGACCGTAGCTTTAAACACATCGGGGGCATCTGTGGCTTTGAGCATAAAAATGCTGTTGTCGATTGTCCAACCTCCCCAAACGCCATCGCCTACGATGAGAAGACGGTCGGCTGAATACACGGTTAATGAACTTGCTGCTAAAAGGATGCAGCCTAAAAATCTCTGAGTAAATGTTTTCACTTTCATATTATTATGGTTTTTGGTGTTGCTATTTTATCATTACTTTTCGGCATAATGTCCGATTGGAGGTCGTCACGCTTACGATATATATACCGTCGACAAGAGGACGCGATGTGTAGGGATGCGTCGCCGACGCTCTGCCTTTGCAAACTGTCTGTCCGCTGATGGCGGTCACCACAACGTCGGCAAGTGTTTCTGCTGCGGTAACTACTACCGACGATGATGATACACCGACTCCGATTTTGTCTTCGCCAACGACGCTGACAGACCCTTTTGCATCAGTCTCTTCTGCAAGTAAACTTTCTGTGCTAAGCAGTTCGCCACGGATGGTCTCCTTGACTGTATTAATGGTGATGCGGTAGTATCCCGGTTGTGAAATTGTCCACTTCACGTCGGGACCTCCCGTTGAACGGTAGCTGCTCTCGCCGATTGCCGTATGGTCTGCTTCGTAAGGATGGAAGTTGACACCACCCCAGTCCTGAGCGGTAAGTATCTTAAATTTATTGGGCTCTTCGCGGCTTTCGCCCCAGTCGGGCTTGAGTGTTCCTTCCCAAACCACCTCCTCGGGAGACGATGCTGAAGCGGAGAAACGTATGGATTGCGGGTCGGTCCAGTAGTTCCAGCCTAATGGGCAGCAACCGCCAACTATGTACAACTCACGATACCGTTGGTTAAAACGTGCAAATACATTATTGTTTTCCACCAAGGCGTGGATGGTATATGTGCCGGGAAGGCTCACGCTCCAACCCTGGCGGGAAGAGGGTGTTCCCGACGTTACAAGCGAAGATGTGTAACCGTCGCCGAATGTTATGTCGACACCATCGAACAGCGGGAGGTAGCAGGTGGTGGTTGACCCGATTTCCGGGGTGTCGATAAGGACGACGTTGCCCGGAGATAATGTGAGGGTGGCTTTGAACTCTGAACCGCCCAAAAGTGGCAATTCCACTATTTTGCCACCGAGAGCCGAGCCTGTGGCATAGAGAGTTGCAGGAAGGCTGACGGCGTCTTCTTTTTCGTTTACCGACATCATCATAGTGTTCAAGTCGACGTAGATGGTGTAGTCGGCGGTGGCGGCGGGTACGAACTTGAAGTCTTTGCTGCCATCGAGCGCCCAATCGGCAACGAAGGTCAACGGGTATGTGTTGCCTGCCGAAACGGGCTGTCCGCAAACGGTACCGAAGATATGCTTTGAGAAGCTGCGGTTGTTGATAAACTTGAACTCACGTCCGCTCTCAAGTTGCCCTGTCCAGCGGAATACGCCATCTGCTATGCGTTCCATTTCGGGGGTCGCGTTCACATCCCACTTATAAGGAGTTGCGTCACCGATTATGTAGAGCTGCGACAGTTCCATAGAGTTTGACATATCTGCTGCTACGCCACAAATAGACATACAAATGAAACAAAATAGGATAAACTGTTTTTTCATACTGTCTAAGAATGATTAATTGTTTATGAATTTGCAGATATACGTACGGTCGTCTGCCACCACTCGGCTTATATAAAGCTGTGGCGACAGATTAGAAAGGTCGACGCTGAGACTGCTCACTTTACTAAAGGTTTGTTCGAGCATCTGCTTGCCTAATGAATTGCATACCGTTACTGCAACGTTCCGAGTTTCTTGAGGAAATGTCGCTATGAGACAGCGGCGCTGTGCATCATAGCTGACATTTGAAGAAGAGCCTGAAATCGTATCTACTGCCGTATTTCCGTAGTATTCAACGACAACGGTAGTCTCTGAAGAACAAGCAGCCTCCGGAATATTGAAGGAGACACACTGTTTTTCGGCATCGAAGACGTATTCCGTAACATTATCGTTGACCTTGACAGAGCGCGGTGCAACGCTGTTGTATATATGCATCTCGTATGAACGCGAAACGGGCGCTTTGCCGTATGTTCCCTGACGTGCTGAAATCACATAGACAGCCTTGTTGCCTGAAAGGGTCTGGGTGAAAAGCGTGGTGGCATAATTAGTGTCGTAATCAGCATTGTTGCCGTCGTCCTCGTAAAGATTAAAACTACCGTTTGAACCTGCCACGACGTTGAGCACCAATTTGTCAGGACGCTCCGTAACGTTCATCACCGTCTCGGGATTGTAGGGAATGATGGCTCCCTGACGGAAGAAGTAGGGTATTTGTGCATCCGTAAACTCCATGGTTCGCTTGCACGGACCTTGTATCAGTTCGTTGGTAGCGACGCTCCACCAATTGCCCTTCGGGAACCAAATCTCTTTCGATGTGAGCCCGTTAGCCTCTGCTCTCGTCGTGATAGGCGCTACGAGGATGTCGTTGCCGAACATATATTCGCCATCGTATTCATAAGCCTCAGCAGCGTCCGGATTGTCGTAATAGAGCGGACGGCACAAGCATATTCCCGTATCGTAAGCCTCGCGAGCCATCGTGTAGAGATAGGGGAAGAGCGAATAGCGAAGGCGTACGGCATCGAGAATGAGCGGGAAATTGGGGAATTTCCATATACGGCGCTCTATGCGCGAATCGGCTGTAGCGTGGGTACGGAATATCGGTGTGAATACGCCGAACTGTATCCAACGCAACACGAGGTTGGGATTATTGATTAGTTCGTCGTTGCTGTACATATGCCCGCCAAGGTCGTGACCCCAATAGCCATAGCCCACATTTGAGGCTGTGGCAGTGAAATAGGGCTCAAAAGCAAGAGCCTCGTAACTGATGTTGGCATCGCCCGAAAAGCCTATCTGGTAGCGGTGGCTGCCAAGACCTCCCCAACGATGGAAAATAACGGGGCGTTGGTTGCGCTTCTTTGCCTCGTTGAAGAAGACATGGTTGCACCAGAATGTCTCGCTGAGCGAATTGGTGTAAGGACTGGTCAGATACTGCTGCCAGTCGAGCCACCAAAAGTCTACGCCTTCCTGCTCGTGGTCGCGGATGATTGTTGAGAAGAACGACTTGGTGAAATCCGTCCAATCGAGACTCCAACTGATATTATCCTTGGCATCGTTGAGATACTTACCGGATAGTTGGCTCTGCATTTGGTCGAAATAGGATGGCGACTCAATTTTGTTGATTCCGTCGGCGGGATGCAGGTTGAGTGCTGTCTTGAAGTTAGCAGCATGCATGTCGCTGAGCAATCCGACAGGGTCCGGGATAAGGTTTGTGTTCCACGACCATCCTGTCCAGCCTCCGCGACCTGCCGACATGCTTGAGGCATTGCCGTTCCAGTGCCAGTCCATATCGAGAATCATGACATCGGTCGGGATGTTGTTGCTCTTCAAGTCGCTCATTATCTGTCTGTAGTCGTCGGCAGAATAGGATGAGTATTTGCTGTACCAATATCCAAAGACATAATCAGGGGGCAGTGGAATGCGTCCGGCAATGCGGGTATAATCGGATATTGCTTTGCGATAGTTGTTGCCGTAGCCTAAGAGATATACGTCCATGGCATGTGGGTCGGTACGATTGTCCCACCAAGGATAGCCCATTTCGTCATTGGGAACGAGAGCGTAGGAGCGTCCGCCGTCGGAACGCACGGCGCTCCACGAATCGTCGACAACAGCCCAGCCGGAACGAGATATGACACCCATCTCCATTTCCGAGCGCTTGCTGTCGCCCGTCAGTCCGTCGAGGGTGCGGCATGTGCCTTTAAGGTTCAGTGGGTCGGGCTTTCCCGGATACCACAGTGTGGATGTTCCGTTGTTGTCGATGGTCACAGAAAGGTTGTCGGGCGAAGCCGGCACGGTACGCGGGTCGTATCCCTTGCGATACTTGAGTTTCAGACGGTCGGTGTTGATATAGAGGTATGTACCATCGTCGACTGTCGTGAACGGCACCAAATCGAGGTTGCGGTTCACTACGGTGAATGTGGCGCGGTCTTCGAAATGTCCCGTGCTGCTGTATTCTATACGAATCATCTCCGGAGTAAGAACCGTAAACCGTGCGTTTCCGCTCACCACCATAGCTTCGCTCTTTGCTACAGGGTTGTCGGAATTGCTTTGTGCACCTGCCGAGAAAACTGACAATACACTCATCAGGGCTGTTACAACCCTAAATGCATATGTTCTGTTCTTTCCCATTATTTCAGTTTCTTTATACTAATTGCATAACCACCACCGGGAGCGGCTTTAAGTTTAAGAGTAGTCTTACTTGTCACCTTGCTTTTGGTGATTGTGTAAGCCTGCGGATTCGTCTTGTAGTCGGCATCTTTAGCGTCGGCGTAGATGATAGCCTCATACTTTTTATCCTTATCAAGGAAGTCGAGTTTGAATTCCGACTGATGTCCGTTCTCGCCGGCTGTGCAACCCACAAACCAGTCGTCGGTGCCTTTAGCCTTGCGAGCTATGGTGATATATTGTCCGGGCTCGGCTTCGAGATAGCGGCTTTCGTCCCAATCGAGAGCTACATCCTTAATAAATTGGAATGCATCCAAGTAGTTGTTGTAGTTGTCGGGAGTGTCGGCAGCCATCTGCAACGGGCTGTACATTGTAACGTAAAGAGCCAACTGGCGAGCGAGCGTCGAATTGATGTGATGATGCTTACCGGGGTCGATTTTGTTCATATCGCCTTCAAGGATGCCCGGCGTATAGTCCATCGGACCGCCTTGCAAGCGGGTAAACGGAAGGACTGTCGTATGGAATGCCTTGTTGCCGGCAAACGACTCATACTCGGTGCCGCGCGCCGACTCGTTGCCGATAAGGTTGGGATAGGTGCGGCACAATCCCGTGGGACGCACTGCCTCGTGGGCGTTCACCATAATGTGATGCTTGGCGGCTTCGGTCACACAGTAGAGATAGTGGTTGTTCATCCATTGTCCGTAGTGATGTTCTCCGCGCGGAAGGATGTTTCCGACATATCCGCTCTTAACCGAGTTGTAGCCATACTTGTTCATCAGATTGTATGCGGCTTCGAGATGGCGCTCGTAGTTGCGCACCGAAGCCGATGTTTCGTGGTGCATCATCAGTCGCACGCCTTTTGAGTGTGCATAATCGTTGAGAGCCTTGATGTCGAAGTCGGGGTAAGGTGTTTGGAAGTCGAACACATAGTCTTTTTCGTGTCCGAACCAGTCTTCCCAACCGACGTTCCAACCTTCGACAAGCACTTGCGAGAAACCGTGCTCGGCAGCAAAGTCGATATATTTGCGAACGTTTTCGTTGTTAGCCGGATGATTTCCGTGAGGTTTGCACTTTGAATAGTCGGTCTTGCCGAGATGAACCGACGGAAGGTCGTTGGTGTACGACCAAGCCTTTCCACCGCCAATCATTTCCCACCAAACGCCGATATATTTCACAGGCTTAATCCACGACGTATCGGCATATTTGCAGGGCTCGTTGAGGTTGAGAATCAAGCGCGAAGCAAGCACTTTGCGAGCGTCGTCGACAACCATCACGGTGCGCCACGGGGTGCTGCACGGCGTTTGGCAGTGCGCCATATTGCCTTGAGCGTCGGGCGTGAGTTGTGAGCGGAACACGAGGTTTTTGTCGTCGAGGTCGAGGTGCATGCAAGAGTAGTCGACGAGAGCCGCCTCGTGGATGTTGATATACAGACCTTCAGCGGTTTTCATTTGCAAAGACGTCTGTACGCCCGTCGGAGAGAAGAATGTCTGCGAAGCGTTGTCGCACTTGGCAGCTTCCATCAGACCGCGAATCTCTGTAAGTCGCGACTCCGTGTAGTCATATTCTTGAGTGTCGTAGTCGCCGGGAATCCACCATGCGGTGTGGTCGCCTGCCATTGCAAATTCGGTATGTTCCGCTTTGACAGTGAAATATGGAAGAAATTGCTGTTGCGGGAATTCATAGCGAAAACCGACGCCGTCGTCATACACGCGGAATCGGAAATTCATAAAACGTCCGTTCGTCGGCTTTTCGAGTTCGACAAACAACTCGTTGTAGTGGTTGCGGATGTTTTTTTCCTCACCCCACACCGGTTGCCATGTTTCGTCGAAAGTCGAAGTTGTGGCATTGTTGATGCGAAACTTATCCATCAACGAGTTTTCCTCGTTGAGTTCCATGCCCAAACGGCTGGGCTTCACTACCGCGATGCCCTTATAGTCAATCTTATAAGTAGGCACGCCCTCGTCGGTCAGAGAGAAAGTCACTTGCAGATTTCCGTCGGGCGACGTCACGGAGTGTTGTGCAGTCTGTGAGGTGGCACAGAGTGCCACCATTACACAGATTGCAGATATATAAAACCTATTGAAATTGTAGTGCATAATGAAACCTATATAGGAATTAAACAATCTTTATTTTGTCAATTTAACTACTTTGCAGCCGTGAGCCGTGATATTGGCAGTGATAGCCGATGCTTTACCCTCGTCGGCGTGAGCCCAAAGGTCGCGCACGTTCATCTCGCCGGTAATGCCTAATTCCGAGAAATTAACCGAAACACTCGATGTGTTGTCGCTGCGGTTGAACAGAGCCAACACATAGTCGCCGTTCGACATCTGACCATACCAAATCTCGTTTTTCTTGTCGTTAAGCTTGTCGCTGAGCGGCTTGCCTACAAAGCCATCGCGGTTGAGCTCGAGCAATTCGTCGTTGGTGTAATACTTGGTGTTGTCGCCGATAGTGTTGTATTGGTCGGCAGCAGCCACCGGACCTCCGGCAATGAGTTGAAGCGAGATTTCCGTTTGTTTCTCAGCCTCGGTTTCGAATTTGTTGAGACGGATGAAGTCGCCGTCGAGGATTACCTTGTTGCGGCCTGAGAGGTGCGACCAATAGACAAATCCGTCAAATTGGTTGTTGCAGTTAGGCCAGTTGGCATACGATTTGCCTTTGTCGTTTGCAGAGCAGTGCCACCAGCCACCGCCGCCGGTATCGCCGACGATACGAATCATATTGCCGTAGCGTGCCTCAAGTTCGGCATCGTTGTACAGGTGCGGCATTACGAGCGATGTGAAGATGCCATACTTCTTAGCCGATTCGGCGATGTAAGCCATGGCGCGAGCATAACTCTCACGGCCATAGCCGCGGCCTACGATTCCCATACCGCGGTCTTTGCCGTCTTCATACCATGAGAGGAAGTCCATGCGGATGAACTCAACTCCGAGTTCTTTGTAGTGCTTGAAGAATCCGTCGATGTATTCTTTGCAGCCGGGATTCTCAGCCACAGCCCAATGGAACCACTTGTCTTCGGTGCCGGGATTCATCACTTGAGTAGTACCGTTGTAGTACAAGTTGGCAAAAGTAAATTCCGAACCCTCGATTTTTGTGTCGCGCGGACCGTGAATCCACAACGGGTTGTCGTAGACGCCGAGTTTTAGACCTTTGGCTTTACACTTGGCAACGAGGTCTTTCAACGAAATCGAGCCGTATTGAGTCATATAGCCAGAAGCGTCGGTCGACAGCATTGCGATAAAACCGTCGGTGCAAATCATGTCGTAGCCGTGAGGTTTGAGTTCGGTAGCCACGAAATCGATGATTTTGTCCCATTCGTCGGGCGAGATGTCGATGGTCGACACGCCTTGACGCTCTTTCTCGTAGCAGTATTCATATACGCTCCAATAGAGAGGTGCCTTCATATTGTCGTGGACGCCTTCGACCTCCGGCAAGTCGGGCAATTCATACTTCGGAGGATATTTCATCTCCACATCGTCGTTGCATGAGGCAATCAACGATGTTGCCGCAAGGGCTATTGTCATTAATGTCATATTTTTCATTGTTGCTATTATTGTAAAGTTTGGGTTACATTATTTTTTCTCTACGGCTATTGTGTAGTTTTTGAGGTTGAAGGTGATGCGGTATGTGCCTGCCTCGGTGACTTTCCACTTATTGTCGGGTTCGCCGGCGTAGAAGAGGAAGTCGGATGCTGCCACGCCTGCCGACGAAATCGTGACGTCGGCTGTCGACGGGTGCAAGAACGGGCAGGAGAATGTGCCGTCTTTTACCAAGCAAGCTTTCATCTCGCCGGTCTTGAGTTCGCCTTCCCAAGTGAAGACATACTTGTCGGTTGTGCTGCGTGTGAATTGAGACGCATCGTCCATCGACCAATCGTTAGGTGTTGCGTCGCCAATCATATAGAGCGTCTCGGTTTCGATAGGCTCTTTCGTCGAACCGGAACTGCTGAGCATTTCAGCCTTGATTGTCCAATGCTCGAGGTCGAAGGTGATGCGATACGTACCGGCTTCGGTAACTTTCCACTTGTTGTCGGGGTCGCCTGCGTAGAAGAGGAAGTCGGAAGCAGCCACGCCTGCCGACGAAATCGAGACGTCGGCAACTGTCGGGTGCAAGAACGGGCAAGAGAAAGTTCCATCTTGAACCAAGCAAGCCTTCATTTCGCCGGGCACGAGTTCGCCTTCCCAAGTGAAGATATATTTGTTTGATGAGCGAGTAAATTGCGAAGCGTCGTCCATCGACCAGCCGCCGGGTGTGGCGTCGCCAATCATGAAGAGTGTCTCTGTTTCGATAGCATCGGTCGACGTTTCAACCTCAGCGACGAATACAGCCTCGATGGTCCAGTGTTCGAGGTCGAACGTAAGGCGGTAAATACCTGCCTCTTCCACGCGCCACTTGTTGTCCGGACCGGTTGTGAAGACGAAGTCGCCGCTCTCTACGCCGCTCTTGTTAATCTTGCAGTCGGCAGCGGTAGGACGAATAAACGGCACATCCCAACTACCTTTCTCAAGACAAGCCTTCATCTCGCCGGCATGAAGTTCGCCTTCATACTCGAAGATGTATTGCGACTTCTTGACGAGTTCCGTCGGATTGTTGTTGTCCCAGCCGTTAGGAGTAGCATCGCCAAGCATGTAAACTGCATCAGCTACAATCGGGTCGATTACCGGTGCATCGTTTTCGCCGAGATATTCGGTCGACATTGTCCAGTTGCGCAAGTCGAACGTCAGGCGATACTTGCCGGCTTCGGTCACGCGCCATTTGTTGTCGGGGTCGCCGGCATGCATAATGAATTTCTGGTCGGTGATGTTGGTCTTCGATATTGATGTTCCGTTATTCTCGGGACGAATGAAAGGAGCATCCCAGCTGCCTGTTGTCAAGCAGAGCTTGATTTCGCCGGTGTAGAGCGAACCTTCCCAAGAGAATACCAACGGGTCGTCGGCAGAAGCCTCCAGCGGTGTGGGATTGTCGATACTCCACCCGTTAGGAGTGGCGTCGCCCACCATGTAGAGGACGGATGTCTTGATTGGCAGGTCGCCCTCGATGATTATCGGGTCTCTTTCTTCATCGCAACCGCTTAGACACATTGTGGCTACAGCTGCGGTAAGTCCGAAAAATATATTCTTAAGTTTCATAATCGATGTCTTTTTTATGTTATACTTACTCCTTATTCGTTATATCCCGGATTTTGTTTCAGTGCCCTGTTTGCGTTGAGGATAGGACGCATAATCGGGAAGATTTCAGTGTGCGAATCAGCGTCAGGAGTTTTGTCCCACCATGTTGCTGACGTAAACTTGCCAAAGCGGATAAGGTCGATGCGTCGGCGGCTCTCTGCGAAGAACTCGCGTCCCCATTCGTCGAGCATTTCGTCCATGTCGAGTTCGGCTTTACCGTCAGGAGCGTAGAGCACTTCCGAGAGGTTTTCTTCAGGATAGTTGCGGCGGCGCACTGAGTTGAGCAGGCGTCCGGCTTCTGCTTTCTTGCCTTGACGCAGTTTGCATTCGGCAAGCGAATAGATTACCTCCGGCAAACGAATTTCGGTGTAGTCGCTCTCCATCTGATGAAGGTCGTCGTCGGAATAGAACGGATATTTGGCGAAATGCCATCCTGAGTTATGGTCGCCGTCGCGCAACGTACTTGTTGTTGCGGCAAGCCATTTGTTGGGGTCCAAGCCTTGGAACTTACCAACGGCATCGCGGATATACAGTTCATAGTCAACTTCCGGCGCTTTTACTCGCTTGGTTGCTCCATTTTCGTCTTTATATTCGAGATAGCCATAGAGGAACAGACCTTCGCGGCGGCTATCGCCAAGATTGCGGTAGAGTTTCAAGCGTACGTCGCCCGGATATTTGCGGAACTTCTGTACGGTCATACCTAATTGATAGTTGAGCGGCTCGCCGTTGGGGGCGTAACTCGGAGATGCGGCATACTTCGTGTTGTGGTCGCCTGCCTTACACTTCGAGTCGTTGAAGTAGTAGCGTGCACGTGCGGGTACTGTCCACCAATAAGTATCGCCTTGATATTGCCAATAAGTGTAACCTGCATCGGCGGGGAAACCGAAAATCACTTCGTCGCAATTGTCGTTGTCCCAGTCGAAGGCTGCGTCCCAGCGGTCGGCTACGGCATACTTGCCATATTCGCCGTTGATAATCTTTTCCGCTACTGCGGCACATTCGTTGTATTTCTCTTCGCCGATATAGACTTGGGCGTTGAGGTAGAGGCGTACGAGAAGCGCTGCCGCACTGGCTTTTGTCCATTGTCCTTGGATGGTTGAATTGCTTCCCAAGCTTGTTTTCTCGACGAGCATAGGAATAGTTTCCTGCAATTCGTTTTCGATGAATTCGAAGATTACTTTCGGCTCAACTTGAGTCTCGGTGTTTTTCGACACGTCGTTGAAGCTCACAGCGAGAGGCACGTTGCGGAAAGCGTCGAGAAGACGAATGTAGAACCAAGCACGCAGTACGCGGCATTGTGCCTTAAGGTTGTCGAACTCCGCTTGAGAGAAACCGAATTTTTCGGGCGAAAGCGTGTTGAGGTCTTCAATCACGTAGTTTGCTTGCATGATGCCTTGGAAGCAACCGTTCCACTCGGTTTGAGGGTCGCCACCGTCTTCGACGTTCCATTCGTGGTAGTGAAGGCGACGCCATTTACCACCGTCGTCCCACCATCCGTCGCGCGTTGGTGTGATGAGCTGGTCGGCAGACAATTCGTTGAGCACATGGCGACTCTGGATGCTCCAGAAAGCATGTTCAAATGGGCGGAAGGTGGCACGAACGACATCCATCTTCGTGTTGTAGTAGTTTTGTGTGCCCACTTGGTCGTAAAGGGTCTCGTCGAGGTCGGTGCAACTCGTCAGTGTAGCTACACACAGTGCTGTTGAGACTATATATTTGAAAATCTTCATGTCTTTATCTGAATTAATCGTTATTAGAAATCAATTTGCATGCCTAAGATAAACTGGCGAGTAGAGGGGAAATAAGTTCGTGAGCCTTGTCCGCCCGGAGTAAGACCGTTAACCTGGTAGGTCGACGGGTCGACGCCGCTGAACTTTGTAAACGTCAGTAAGTTCTTCACCGTACCATAGACGCGGATACGGTCGAGGAAGCGGCAGTTTTCGGGCTTGTAGGTATATCCCAATGTTACCATGTCGAGTTTCAGATAGTCACCGCGTTCGAGGAAGTAGTCGCACACAACGGGATTCGAGGTCGACGATACCACGAAATTCTTGCCATAGGCTTTATCCAAACGGTTGCCCGTGAAGTTGCGTGTACCATAGTAGAAATCGTGAATGTTGAAGATGTCATATCCGAACGCTCCGCGGAAGAACAACGACAAGTCGAAATCTTTGTAGCGGAATGAGTGCGACATCGACATTGTGAACTTAGGCAAACCGTTGCCAACCACTGTGCGGTCGGCGTCGCTCGCTTGCGATGCGCGAATGATGTCGCCATCCTTGTCGTAGACCAGCCATTCGCCGTCGGTTGTATGACCGGCATAACGCCACATGTAGAAATTACCGAGCGACTTGCCTTTCTGGATGCGTTGCAAGTTGTAGAACGGATACGGATCTTCCGTGCCGCATACGTCATAGTAGTCTTGGCCTACGTATTGTGAGTTGCTGAAGTCAACGAATTTGTTGCTCTGCGTTGTGCCTACAAAGTTGATGTCGTAAGAGAAATCCTTAGTATTGACTGCGCGGACGTTAAGGTCAATTTCAACACCGGTATTCTTCAT
>JBJEDP010000313.1:0-15587 GCA_051872175.1 Candidatus Limisoma sp. | reverse complement strand
AAAAAAGTGCCAAAACAAATTTCTCTGTTTTGACGGGTCAAAAGTACTCTCTTTTTTCTAATAACAAAAAATATTTTAATTAAATAATTGTCCTATAAAGGCAAAATATTGGTAAAAAACAGACCGCGTAGTTAATACAAGTTAAACTTACTCAGTTTTTATGTTAAAATGTTAAAATATCAAAATAGGGCAGTTTTGAGTTCTGCGAGATTTTTGATGATTGAGGGGTGTTGCTGAGCGTCTTCTTCGGCTGTCCATCCTTTACCTTTCAGCCAAGCCACTCGGCAACCTATAGATTCGGCGGGGAGGATGTCTTTGCGAAAGCTGTCGCCGACGACGAGCACTTGCTCGGGGCGTAGGCGAAGAGCTTCGACGCCGAGCATAAAGATTTTCGGGTCGGGCTTACGGACGCCGACCACGGCGCTTTCGATGATGTCGGCGAAGTAGCGGCGCAAGTCGAAGTCGGCTAACACGCTTTCGACGTTGCCGTAGAAGTTGCTGACGAGCACCATCGGGAGCCGCTCGTGGATGTATTCGAGGGTGGGGCGTGCATCTTCGACGGAGCTGCGAGCCGAGTCGTAGCAGTAGCGAGCCACGCGTGTGGCTGCCGCTTCGATGTCGAAGTCTGCCGGGAGCACACCATTGTCGACGAGGTTGCCCAACTCGATGCGCATCTTGATGAGCAGCAGGTCGTAGAAGTTGTGGTGCGGCAAGATGTGTCGCACTCGAGCCAGTTCGCGTTCGGCAAAGACGTAGCACGTGCGGAATTGCTCTTTAGTGACGTCGATTCCGGCTTTTTGATAGCCTTGCCAAATGATTTCGCTCCAGTGGTCGCCGTGGCTGTCGATAGTGCCGCCGTAGTCGAAAATTACACCTTTTATAATGTCTTTAATATTTTCCATCGAGAATGTCTTTGTTAAGTCGTTTGCAGATGCGTTCGTGGCGAACAATCATATAGACGAGCATGGCGTTGAGCACGACAATCTCGAATGCGAAGTAGAGCCACGGCATTTTGGCGAAAAGCGAGCAGAACAGTGCGATTGTGCGGAGGTTGAACGACAGCCAGTTGGTGTATTTCATCAGCGGTCGGCTGAGCGCACGGAAGTCGTCGCGGAACTGTTGCGGAATGCCGTCGCCGAAAGTCGAGCGGATGGTTCGGCGCAGCGTTTGCATGTTGGGGGTAAGCACTTCCTGGTTGGCGGTGTAGTTGCGGTAGAAGAACATGGTGATTTTCTTCCAGAAGTTGCCTTTCCAGGGTGTTGCGTTGTAGGCGGTGTCGAGTTGCTCTACGCTGTCGAGTTCGCTACCCTCTTTACCTTTGAGGAAGTAGAGGTGGAATTGACGATAGTAGTCGGCGGCAGCTGCTTGCTTGGCGTGGCAGAGTCCGGCAGTGACGGCTATGACCCAAATGAGCCAGGGCATCGACATAAAGAATTCGGAAGTGGCGTTTTCGCGGAAGCAGATGGCGAAATAGATTGCAAAAAACCAGAAATCGCCGCTCAGCCCGTCGAGGATGCGACCTAGCCGAGAGTATTGTTTGGTCATACGTGCCAGCTGTCCGTCGGCACTGTCGAACGAGTTTGCCCAGATGAGCAGGAACATTCCGGCAACGTTAATCCACAGGTTGTCGAAGTAGAACAGTATGCCTGCGGCGATGCCGATAAAGATTGAGGCTATGGTGATTGCGTTAGGCTTAATTCCCAGCTTTGCGCAAAGCACAGCCCACATAAAACCGATAGGCCGATAGAAAACCAGGTCGATAGTTTCTTCGGTGTCCATCGATTTAAGCGATTCTTTGTAGGTGCGTTTTAGTTCGTCGAGATTCATTTATTGTTAGTTTTCAAGCGATTTTTTATAGCGTTGAGGACGCATTTTGCGATAAACGGCGCGGCTTCGTTGCGACAGGGTGCAAAGCTTGGCCAGTCGTTGAAGTCGATGATGCGGATTTCGCCGTCGGGCGACACGATGCAGTCGCCGCCGTAGATAGTCACGTCGAGCGCTTCGGCAGCGCGCCGACAGATGTCTTTAAGGTAGTTGATGTCGAAGTCGATGCCTTTCGACTTGCCGTTGATTGCTTCGAGTCCGTACTTGCTGTGTCCGTCGTCGAAGGGGTAGAACCAGTAGAAGAACGGCGAGTCGTACATGCCGTAGAATTTAATCAGGTCGCCGACGAGGTGGCGGTTGATTACGGCGCGCTTGATGCCGCGGTAGAAGTATTCTTGGAGCACTTCTTGCGCTTCTTCGGCGTGGCGCACGTAGCTGACGTCTTCTTTGTGCATGGCGTGGAAGTCGCCGCGCTTAATCCAGCAATTGTTGATTCCGGCTTCTTTGAGTTCGTCGATGACAGCCTCGTTAGTGTTGACGATAACGCTGTCGGGGTAGGGGATTGAGTTGCCCACGAGGATGCGAGTCATACGCTCGCGGGTGCAGTTTTCGATGCCGTAGCCCGAGTTGACGACGATGCAGCCGTCGTCTTCCATCTCTTGCAGAAGTTTTATGGAAGCACGTTCGCGGCACATGTTCAGGATGATGCGTTCCTTCACTTGTCCGGCGATGAATTGGTCTTCGCTGTAGATGTTGACGGTGCATCCGCGTTTGCGCAGTTGCTCGGCGGTGGCGTTGAAGATTGCGGCGTCGTTGCCGATGTGGTTAGGCGAGTAGGCGCCGGCTCTCATAATGCCGGCTATAGTGAAATCTGCCATAATTCGTAGTCTGTGGGAGTGTTAGTCGTTGCCGTTGATGAAATTAATAGCTTTTTCGATGTCGGAAGCGTGGTCGACGTCGAGGATTTTCTCAATAGGATAAGCTTTGAGTTTTAGCCCGTCGGCAACGAGCGCGCGCTGGAAGTTGCGCATGCGAGCCACTCCGTCAGCCATGCAGCGTTCGAGCACCTTGATAGCCTTGTCGGAGAGGGCATAGACGCCGCCGGAGATATATTTTGCACCGTCGAACGATTGGTCGCGGAAGTTGACGATGTTGAGCACATCGTCGGTTTCTACCCAGAGCGGCTTTTCGTCGTCGACGTAGGGCGTTACAGCCATCATGCCGTCGCAGTCGGTTGCCGCCTCCATGGCTTCGATGTAGCGGCGCAGGTCGTCTTCGCGGAAGATGGTGTCGACGGTCGTCAGGCAGAAGCGTCCCGCAGGCATCACGCGCGACAGCTCGTAGAAGCTGTGCATCGAGCTGGGCGTCGACTTGACAACCAAGCGGAAGGGAATGTCGAACGAGAGCGACTCCAAGTATTGGCGCACTTCGGTCATTTGCTCGTTGACGATGATGCTGATGCTTTCGGCATTGCAACGGCGAAATATGTTAATCAGCCGACCTATCATCGGCTCTCCATTGAGTTCTACCAACGGTTTCGGCTTTGCAACGCCCTCTTGGGCAAGTCGCGAACCTTCGCCGGCTGCGATAATTGCGTAGTTCATATATTTATGCTATTAAACAGTCTCTAAAATGTCGGTATCGGCGCTGTCGTCTTTCGACAGGTCGAGCACTTCTTTGTCACCGCTGCGGTCGACGTATTGACGGCGCAACGGATTGCGATACATTTCGGCAAAGCGGCGGCGGTTGCGAACCACGTCGATAGCCCGATAGATTGCCGCTCTGAACGATTCGTCGTTAGCCTGGTTTTTGCCGGCGATGTCGTAGCCTGTGCCGTGGTCGGGCGAGGTGCGTACGAACGGCAGTCCGGCGGTGAAGTTTACGCCGCTGTCCATAGCCAACGTCTTAAACGGTGCCAATCCTTGGTCGTGATACATTGCCAAGATGCCGTCGAAGTGAGAGTATTGACCGCTGCCGAAGAAACCGTCGGCGGCATACGGTCCGAAGCACGATATGCGTTTGCCGTAGGCTTCCTCGATTGCCGGGGTGATGATTTGCTGCTCTTCGCTGCCGAGCAGTCCGTTTTCGCCGGCGTGAGGATTGAGCGCCAGCACGGCGATGCGGGGGCGAATGATGCCGAAATCGCGGCGCAACGATTCGTTGAATATCTTGATTTTCTCAACAATCAGTTCTTTGCTTAGAGCCGACGAAATGCGGCTGATGGGCAAGTGGGTGGTTACCAGCGCCACACGAATGTTGTCGTTGCAGAGAATCATCAGCGACTTCGACCCGTCGGCGCAAGCCTCAAGGTATTCCGTATGTCCGGGGAAGTGGAAACTTTCGCTCTGGATGGCGTCTTTGTTGATTGGTGCGGTTACGAGCACGTCGATGTCGTTGTTTTTCAAATCGGCAACGGCTCTTTCGAGCGAGGCAAATGCCGCTTTGCCGCTATAGTCCGATGCCACGCCGAGTTCTATCTTAACGTCGTCGCCGAGCACTTCGATGAGGTTGTTTGCTCCGGCGATTGCATCCGATGCCGACTTGATAAGATTGAAATTCACGTTTCCCATCTCGAGTGCTTTGCGATGGTAGGATAAGGCTTTCGACGAACCGTAGACTATCGGTGTGCAGAGCTCTCCGAAGCCCGGTTGACTCAGTGTTTTGAGGATTATTTCGTAGCCTATGCCGTTTATGTCGCCGTGGGTGATTCCCACTTTTATTTTGTTTCCTTGGCTCATTTATGTCGTTTTTGAGGTTGTTTAGTTGGCAAAATTAGTGCAAATCGAGCGGAAAACAAAGCGAAAACGCAAGTTTTCAGATTTGTTTTCCCGAGATGCCGCCTAATTTATCTAAAATTAGTACAAATCGAGCGGAAAAGCGTAGCGAAAACGCAAGTTTTCAAGATTTGTTTGCCCGAGATGCCGCCTAATTTATCTAAAATTAGTACAAATCGAGCGGAAAACAAAGCGAAAACGCAAGTTTTCAAGATTTGTTTTCCCGAGATGCCGCCGAATTTATCTAAAATTAGTGCGGAAAAACCGCCATAGGCGGTAATATTTGCACAATTCAAAATCATATGCTACTTTTGCAGCGTCTGCTCTCCCAAGCCTCTCAATGATGCAAATTTGGGGGCGCTTTTTATTTTAGACATGTTATGAGTGTTGTGTTAGAATTACCTATCATTGCGCCACAATCGGGTTATATTGACTGACATTATGAAAAAATTTGGTAAGATTTATTTTTTGTATTTAGTGGTGTTTCTCGGAATGCTCTCTGCATTCGGACCGATAGTTATCGATATGTATCTTCCGGTGCTGCCGGAAATGGCTGAGGTGTTCCGGTGTGAGACATCGCTCGTTCAACTCGGACTGACGTTCTGTATGGTTGGACTTGCAGTCGGGCAAATGCTGTTCGGACCTGCCAGTGACAAGTATGGACGCCGCTCGGTATTGGTTTTCACACTGTTAATCTTCGTAGTGGCGTCGATTTTATGCTGTATGTCTACTTCGCTAAGTGTCTTTATTGCAGCGCGTTTCCTGCAAGGTATAGGAGGAGCCGGAGGCATCGTTTTGTCGCGTTCCGTTGCTGCCGACATCTATTCGGGGCGAGAACTTGCCAAGCTGATAGCATTACTGAGTGCCATCAACAACATAGGTCCTGTGGCTGCACCTGTGGTCGGAGGCGCTGTCGCTCAAGCGTGGGGATGGCGGGGAATCTTTGTCAGCCTGTTGTCGGTGGGAGTTCTCCTGACTTTTATGAGTTTTGTTTTGAGAGAAAGTCTCGACAAGTGTAACCGTTTCAAGGGAAGTCTTGTCGCTTCTATGAAAGGCTATGCCACAGTGTTGAGGGTAAAAGGTTTCGGGGCGTATTGCCTTGTCTATGCATTCTCGATGGCTGCGTTGTTCTCCTATATATCGTCCACTCCGTTCATTGTGCAGACTGTCTATGGCTTTTCCGCATTAGAGTTTTCATTAGTCTTTGCTGTCAATGCCTTGGGATTGGCAACCGGCTCGGCATTGATATTGAAGTTCAAAACGATACAAAAGGCAACGTTGACCGGTTCGCTGTTGGGTGCGGCTGTTGCATTCATTGCTGTCATCGTTTCGCTTATCGGTTGCGGTGGCTTTTGGCTTTATGAAATGTCGACAATAGTTTTGTTGTTTGCTCTCGGACTTGCATTGACGGGTTCTACGACCGTTGCAATGAATCTCGGACGAGGATGTGCCGGTGCGGCATCGGCTGTCGTGGGAGGTATCGGTTATATTTCCGGCGGCATTATATCACCGTTTGCCGGTGTGGGCAATATCCTTGTTACGTCGTTTTCGCTGTGTTGCTTATTCCTGTTGTCGGGAGCCGTGTTGAGCATCCGCTCAAAAGTGAAAGATTTGTAAGCTAAACGCTCGATTTCGAGTTTGTTTTTCCAAGTTTTTTGCACTATCTTTCGCTCTGCTTGCATTGCTTTCGCTCCGCGCAAAATAGGCTGCGGTTCGGAAAAACAAATCTTGAAAACTTCTTTTTCGTTTTGTTTTTCGCTCACCTTGCACTATCTTTGCCAAGATTATGGGAAGATTGTTGTCGATAGACTACGGGCGAAAGCGGTCGGGCATTGCGGTTACGGATGTGCTCGGCATTGTGGCGAACGGACTTGCTACGGTTCGGTCGCATCTGCTCGTCGACTTTCTGCGCGACTATTGCTCGCGAGAGCCTGTCGACGCTATCATCGTCGGCTTGCCGCGCCAAATGAACGGCGAAGAAAGTGAGTCGATGAAGTATATTCGACCGTTTCTGAAGCGACTGAGCGAGGCGTTGCCCGACGTGCCTGTCGAGATGTTCGACGAGCGCTTTACGTCGGTGCTTGCCCATCGTGCGATGATTGATGGCGGGATGAAGAAGTCGGACCGACGCAATCGTGGCGAAGTCGATAAGATTTCAGCGACAATCATTCTTAACGACTACTTGGCGAGCAACCCGGCTCGACTTACCAAATGACGAATATAATTATTTGCTATGATTTTACCTATATATCTTTATGGTCAGTCCGTGTTGAGACAGGAGACCGAAGAAATTGATGCCAACTATCCGGATTTGCGGAAGTTGGTCGACGATATGTACGAAACGATGTATGCGAGCGATGGCATAGGTCTTGCGGCGCCTCAGGTGGGGCTGTCGATACGATTGATTGTCATCGATGCGGATGCGTTGAAGGAATCGTTCCCGGAACTTGAAGGCGTAAAGTTGACGCTTATCAATCCGGAACTCGAGGTTTTGACCGACGGCAAAAAGGTGACTCGCGAGGAGGGTTGCTTGAGCTTGCCGGGACTTCACGAGCCGGTGTCGCGTTACGAAAAGGTGCGCCTGAATTGGCTCGACATCGATTTTGTGGAGCACGAAGAGGTGTTTGAGGGCTTCCTGTCGCGCATCATTCAGCACGAGTACGACCACCTGGAACAGACGCTCTATGTCGACCGTACGACGCCTATTCGCAAGCAACTTATCCGCAATAAGTTGCGCAACATTGCCGAAGGTCGCGTGGCGTGCGACTATCGCGTGAAGCAGAATGTGAAGAAGAGGTAAGAGGTAAGAGGCGCTGACGCGCGGTTATAAGGTTATAAGGTTATAAGGTTATAAGGTTATAATGCCTCATCAACTCATCAACTCTTCCACTCATCAACTCATTAACTAATTAAAAAACAAATATAATTCAATGGCAGACGATAAGAAAGTAATCTTTTCGATGGTGGGTGTCAGCAAGATATATCCACCACAAAAACAGGTGCTTAAAGACATCTACCTATCATTTTTCTATGGTGCGAAAATCGGTATAATCGGTCTTAACGGCGCGGGTAAATCGACGCTTCTGAAGATTATTGCCGGTATAGATAAGCAGTATCAAGGCGAAGTGGTGTTTTCGCCCGGCTATAGTGTAGGCTACTTGGAGCAGGACCCGAAACTCGACCCGACAAAGACTGTCAAAGAGGTCGTGCAAGAGGGTATGCAGCCGGTGCTCGACTTGTTGGCGGAGTACGAACGCGTTAACGAGGCATTTGGCGACCCGGAAGTGCTCGAAGACCCCGACAAGATGGATAAACTCATCAACCGTCAAGCCGAACTGCAAGAAAAACTTGACGCATGTGATGCGTGGAATCTCGACAACCATCTCGAGCGTGCTATGGACGCACTGCGTTGTCCTCCCGAAGACCAAAACGTGACCACGTTGAGCGGAGGCGAGCGCCGTCGTGTGGCTCTCTGCCGATTGCTGTTGCAGAACCCCGACATATTGCTTCTCGACGAGCCTACCAACCACCTCGACGCTGAGAGCATCGACTGGCTCGAGCAACATTTGCAGCAATATAAGGGTACGGTTATTGCCATCACCCACGACCGCTACTTCCTCGACCATGTGGCAGGTTGGATTCTCGAACTCGACCGCGGCGAAGGTATTCCTTGGAAGGGTAACTACAGTTCGTGGCTTGAGCAGAAAACTCAACGCATGGCTCAAGAAGAAAAGCAAGCCAGCAAGCGTCGCAAAACTCTCGAGCGCGAGTTGGAGTGGATTCACATGGCGCCCAAGGCTCGTCAAGCAAAAGGTAAGGCTCGTCTTTCGTCCTACGACCGACTGCTCAACGAAGACCAGAAAGAGCGTGAGGAAAAACTCGAAATCTATATTCCCAACGGACCGCGTTTGGGCAACAAGGTTATCGAGGCTCAACATGTGGCTAAGTCGTTTGGCGAAAAGGTGCTCTTCGACGACCTCAACTTTATGTTGCCGCCTAACGGCATTGTCGGCATTATCGGTCCCAACGGCGCCGGTAAGACCACGCTGTTCAAACTCATTATGGGTATGGAAAAAGCCGACGCCGGTACGTTTGAAGTCGGCGAAACAGTCAAGATTTCGTACGTCGACCAGACACACAAAGATTTAGACCCCGAAAAGACAGTCTATCAGGTGGTCAGCGGTGGCACGGAGGTATTCCGTATGGGCGGCCGCGACGTCAACGCTCGCGCATATTTGTCGAAGTTTAACTTCGCGGGAGCCGACCAAGAGAAGAAAATCGGCGTGCTCAGCGGTGGTGAGCGCAACCGACTCCACCTGGCTATGGCGCTCAAGCAAGAGGGCAACGTGTTGCTCCTCGACGAGCCGACCAACGATATCGACGTCAACACGCTGCGAGCTCTCGAAGAAGGTTTGGAAAACTTCGCCGGCTGCGCTGTTGTCGTTTCGCACGACCGTTGGTTCCTCGACCGCATTTGTACTCACATCTTGGCATTCGAAGGCGACAGCCAAGTGTACTACTTCGAAGGCTCGTACTCCGAATATGAAGAAAACAAGCGCCGCCGTATGGGCGACGTCGAGCCTCACCGCATCCGTTATCGCAAATTAGTTAAATAGAATACAATTATGAAACATCTATCATTAGCGCTGTGCGTGGCTTTGGCTGCCATTGTTGCCGGCTGCGGCGGTGCAAAATCTTACAAAATCACAGGTGCGTCTGCCGACGTTCAAAAAGGCGATACTCTCCGCCTTTTCGACTACGATACCGACGAAGAGATAACCTCAATCGTTGCAACCGACAGCGCATTCACGTTTGAAGGCTCGGTCGAACAACCGCGTATTGCCGTGCTCAAAAAAGGGGCAAAACGCATGTCGGTGTTCTTCCTCGAATCGGGCGAAATCGCTCTTAACATCAGCGAACACTATGCTACCGGTACGCCGCTCAACGACAAAGACAAAGAGTTGACCGAGCAGGTAATTGCAAAGACAAGCCGATACGAACAAATCAGTGATTCTATCAAGGCTCTCAACCTCTCGGATGACGTCATCGTTGCCAAAATCGATTCGCTGCAAGGTGTTATGGACGCGGAATTTACGGCGTTAAACCGCAAGGTGTTTGAAGAAAACAAGGATAACTGGTTGGGCTATGTCTACTTCCTCGACTATGCTTACGACATGAGTTACGACGAAATCAACAAAGCCCTCGAAGGTACACCCGACTGGTTCCGCGCCGGAGTTCGTGTGGGTCGCTTCATCGAGGCTGCAAAGCAGAAAGAGGCAACCAAGCCCGGCAGCAAGTTTGTCGACTTTGAGGTAACCACTTCCGAAGGCAAAACCGTTAAACTCAGCGATTGGGTAGGCAAAGGCAAGTTCGTGCTCGTCGACTTCTGGGCAAGTTGGTGCGGACCATGCCGTCGCGCAATGCCGGAGTTGAAAGAAATCTACGAGCAATACAGAGCCGACGGTCTTGACGTGCTCGGCGTAGCCGTTTGGGACGACCCAGCCGACACAAAAGCCGCTTTGGAAGAATTGCAACTGCCATGGACCATCGTCGACAACGCGCAACGCATTCCCACCGACATCTACGGCATCACCGGCATTCCTCACGTCATCCTGTTCAGCCCCGACGGCACTATCTTGATGCGTGGCGTGCCCGGCAAAGTTGACGTCCGCAAAGAAGTCGCTAAAGCATTGGGCAAATAAGTTGCTTAACGACAAACGTAAAATCCCGACCGGTTAGAAAAGTCGGGATTTTTTTCGTACCTTTGTCGGCTGAAAGTAAATCGAGAGACATAAGTTATGACATTTGAACAGTTAGGAGTTAGAGAGGACTTGCTTCGGGCAATCACCGAGATGGGTTTCGAGAGTCCTATGCCCGTACAAGAGAAAGTAATTCCCCATCTGCTCCACAGCGAGGGCGATGTGGTAGCCTTAGCCCAGACCGGGACAGGCAAGACGGCAGCCTTCGGGCTCCCGGTAATTCAACGCATCGACACGACGCGGTGTCAGCCGCAAGCGCTCATCTTGTCGCCCACACGCGAACTTTGCTTGCAAATCAGCGACGACTTGGCTGATTTCTCGAAGTATGTCGACCGCCTTAAAGTGCTGCCCGTCTACGGCGGCTCGAGCATCGAAAGCCAGATACGCGCCTTGCGTGGCGGCGTGCATATCGTGGTGGCAACTCCCGGACGTCTTCTCGATTTAATCAATCGCGGTACGGTCAACCTCGAAGGCGTGCATACGGTGGTGCTCGACGAAGCCGACGAGATGCTCAATATGGGCTTTGTCGACGACATCAACAGCATCCTCTCGTGCGTCCCCGAAGAGCGTAAAATGTTGCTATTCAGTGCAACCATGCCCAACGAAATCGCTCGCATTGCCAAGCAGTATATGCACAATCCCGAGGAATTCGTTGTCGGAACGCGTAACGAAGGTGCAGAGAACGTGCGCCACATATATTATATGGTGAACGCCCGCGACAAATATCTTGCACTCAAACGCATTGCCGACTCCAACCCCGGAATTTATGCCATAATCTTCTGCCGTACGCGTCGCGAAACACAAGAAATAGCCTCCGACCTCATCGTCGACGGCTATAACGTCGACAGTCTGCACGGCGACTTGTCGCAGCAACAACGCGACACCGTGATGAAAAAATTCCGCGAGCATACGCTTCAACTGCTGGTGGCTACCGACGTTGCGGCGCGCGGTCTCGACGTCGACAACCTCACGCACGTCATCAACTATGGATTGCCCGACGACCTGGCTACCTACACCCATCGTAGCGGTCGTACCGGGCGTGCCGGAAAAAACGGCGTGTCGATTTCTATCGTTCATTCGCGCGAAAAGTCGAAAATCCGCGCCATCGAAAAGCAAATCGGCAAAACTTTCGAGCATAAACTCGTCCCCACGCCGCAATACATCATCGAAAAGCAACTCTACAACTTGGCGTCGCGCATCGAGAAAGTCGAAGTCAACGAAGCAGAGATTGCCAACTACCTGCCCGGCATCTTGCGCAAACTTGAGTGGCTCTCCGGCGAAGACTTGCTCAAGCGTATCATCTCGATGGAGTTTAATCGCCTGATTGAGTATTATCGCGATGCTCCCGTCGTTGAAGACTATCAGGAGCGCAAGCCAAAACGTGCCGCCGAGCCGTCGACCGGTCGTGGCAGTCGAGGCCGCAAAAGCGATGCTCAGAAAGATAGCCGCACGGCGGAGCACGGCTACGAACGCGTCTACGTCAACGCCGGCAAGTCGGAAGGATTTATGCCTGCTCGGCTCATCGAAATCATCAACGACAATATGCCGATGCGCGTCGACATCGGTCGCATCGACCTGCTCAAAGACTATACGCTCTTCGACGTGCGTCGCGGCTTCGGCGCAAAAGTGGCTAAAGCATTGACCGGCGCGCGTTTCTTCGGTCATCGCCTTTATGCAGAGCCGGCTGATGCAAATCGCGACTACGCCAAGGTGTCCGTGCGACGGACGAAAGCCGCTAAATCGCGTCGCGACGACGATGAAGAACGCTTTACCGGTCCGAAAAACAAACGTAAAAGTAAGAAAAACAGGAGGTAATTTGACGATGACAAGACTTATAACATACATAGTGTTGACGCTTTTTGCATGCTCGTCGGCTATGGCTCGCAGTGTGTCGGAAGTGTTTGTCGACGAGGCAAGTCCCGTGTTCGGCAAAATCGACAAAACCACTCGCATGGATATGGTCGACTATTACGCCGCCGGACAAAAGAAGGTGGTGCGCGACCAAATGGACGGCGACACCTATATAGAATCGATGAGCGACGACTATATGAAGGTGGCGATTTCGTCGTCGGCAACGGTCGAGATGCGCCTTGTCGAAAGCAATAAGGGAACAATCATCGTAGTGTCGACCACTTATCTGCTTCCCGCAGCCGACAGCCGTATTGACTTCTTCGACGAAACTTGGCATCCGCTTGACTCGCGTCGCTACGTTGTTCCGCCCGTGCTCGACGACCTGCTCGTCGGTGTCGACAAAAAGCGTCGAAGCGAAATAGAGAGCATCGTCGACTTTACCCTCGTAAGTGCATCGCTCGCCGATGCCGGCACTATCGTTTTCACGCCGAGTTTTGAGAAATATTTGCCCGTTGAAGACTATGCCGCAATCAAGCCGTACGTCCGCACGTCGGTTGTCTATCGTTGGAACGGCAAACGCTATACCCCTTCGAAATGACGCGCAAAAAGAGTAGCTGCGACGGCAAGCATCGTGCCCTTTGGGCTTTGGGAGTACTGCTGATATTAGTGCTCCTGGCAGCCTCGCTCTACGTTTTGCGCATGCGTCTGCATCATAATTCCTCCGAAATCGACAGCGACGATTACGAACTCGTCGGCATCGATGTGTCGGCGCACAACGGCAAAATCGACTTCGAGCGCGTCAGCCAAGCCGGCATCGACTTCGTGATTATCAAAGCCAGCGAAGGTGCCGCCTTTCGCGATAGCCGTTTTGCAACCAACTACGACAGTGCCAAAGACAACGGATTAGCCGTCAGCGCTTACCACTTTTTCCGTTTCGACGTCGATGGCGCTCAGCAAGCCCGTAACTTTATCGAAGCCATCGGCGACCGCGATTTCGACTTGCCGCTGGTTATCGATGTCGAAGAGCACGGCAATCCTTACGTGTTCCTGCGTAGCAAGGTGGTCAGGCAGTTGCGCGATATGGTCGACGAACTTACAGCCTTGGAATATCGCGTCATGATTTACACCAACAAAGACGGCTATCACAAATTCATCAAAGACAATTTTGACGACTATCCGTTGTGGCTTTGTTCGCTTAATCGCCGTCCCGACTTGGATTGGACGATTTGGCAGTACAGCCATTGGGGAACGGTTGATGGTATCGTCGGCGACGTCGACCTTAACCGTTTCTACGGCAACCTCGAGCAGTGGAATAATTGGCTGAATTAATGTTCACTGAATCCTGTTCACTGAATCCCGCACAGGAGAATTGCTAAAATTTTTGAAAACATTTGGTGATGTGAAATATTGTTTGTAGTTTTGCGAACAACAAACTAAGAGCAAAGATGACGAAGATAGCATATACCGCTGAACAAGAGAAACTTGCACGTTTTGCAAAGGCGATGGGGCACCCGACGCGAATAGCCATTCTTTACTTTTTGGCAAAGCGGACCGAGTGCTATTTTGGTGACATCCACGACGAATTGCCGATAGCGAAGGCTACTGTTTCGCAGCATTTGGCGGAACTGAAAGAAGCCGGGTTGATACAAGGCACCATCGAGCCTCCGAAGGTAAGATATTGCATAAACCGCGACAACTGGAAAATAGCGAAAGAGCTGTTCGACTCGATTTTTTCCGATTGCTGCGCTGCCGATACGAACGGTTGCTGCCGATGAGCGGTTTTTTGTCTTCGTTGTTCGTAGTTTGGCGAAATACTAACAAATCTAAATAAAGCAATGCAGAAATTATTGATTTTACTTCTCTTGGTGGTCGGCTTGGCATCGTGTAGCAGCAAGACTGATGGTGCAGCTACTCAGACCGAGTCATCGACGGAAGATTGTGTTGAGGTATTGTATTTTCATGGTGCGCAGCGCTGTCCGACGTGTCAAGCCATTGAAAAATGTACCCGAGAAGTTGTCGATGCTGAATTTGCCGACGAATTGAAGTCCGGCAAAGTGGTTTTCAAAGTAGTCGACATCTCGACTTCTGATGGAGAGAGCATAGCCGACCGATATGAGGTGACTTGGTCGTCGCTTTTTGTCAATAAGTGGAAAGGCGGTAAAGAAAGCAGAAACGATATGACGGATTTCGCGTTTGGCAACGCCCGCTCGAACCCCGACGAGTTTAAAAAGGAACTTGCCGTTACTATCCGTAAAATGATAGAGTGATGGAATGGCTTCAATCGCTTGTCGACAGTAGTTCGACACCGGCGCTTACCGCATTTCTGCTCGGGCTCCTCACGGCAATTTCACCTTGTCCGCTTGCCACGAACATTGCGGCGATAGGGTTTATTGGCAAAAACATCGAAAGCCGCCAAAGCGTTTTCCTGAAAGGCGTGCTCTATACGGTAGGACGTATGATAGCCTACACGGCACTCGGTGTGATTCTTATTGCCATTCTCAAAGAGGGCGCGAGTGTGTTCGGCATTCAGAAGGCGGTAAGCAAATGGGGCGAAATGCTCATCGGTCCGTTGCTGTTGCTCATAGGCTTGTTTATGCTTTTCGGCAATCGGCTGAATCTTCCCAAATTCGGATTTGGCGGCAATGGAGAACGGCTCGCCGCAAAAGGCGGAGTCGGAGCGCTGCTGCTGGGCATCCTTTTTGCGTTGGCATTCTGCCCGACAAGCGGAATCTTGTATTTCGGAATGCTCATCCCCATGTCGGTAACGACGTCCGGCGGTTGGCTGTTGCCTGTGCTATATGCAGTAGCCACGGCATTGCCCGTGCTTGTGGTTGCTTGGCTGTTGGCATTCAGCTTCGAGAGGGTTGGCGAATTCTACGGCAAGATGCAGACCGTGCAGAAATGGCTGAACGTGGTTGTCGCCGTAATATTCTTGGCGACAGGTATTTATTATTGTGTTATCAACTTTTTATAATTTGAAAAGAATATGGAAATTAAAGTTTTAGGAACAGGATGCGCCGGTTGCAAGGCGCTTTATGCCAACGTACAAGAAGCAGTGGCACAACTTGGCATTGATGCAAATGTGGTAAAAGAGGAAGATTTGATGAAGATAATGGACTACAACGTAATGTCGCTTCCGGCACTCGTTGTCGATGAGAAAGTAGTGTCGACAGGTAAAAAACTCAGTGTAGAACAAGTCAAAGACCTGTTGAAATGATACAGACACTTGCCGACCTTCTCGTCTATGATGTGTTTGGCATGTCGCCGGAATCGCATTGGGGTAGTGCGCTGAACTTCTTCTTCTACGATTCGTTGAAGATTACCATTCTACTGTTTCTAATTTCGGTAATAATGGGCATAATCAACGCCTATTTCCCGA
>JBJEDP010000312.1:0-3043 GCA_051872175.1 Candidatus Limisoma sp. | reverse complement strand
GCTGACGATACCGCAATGCGACAACACAAACTACGAGGGACACTATCAGCAGATGCTCTACGTAATATTCTCGCTCTTAGGTAGATACGTCGACGTGGAAGTGCGTACGCCGAAAGGTCGTGTCGATATGGTGATGAATTCCGGAAAGGCGCTGTATCTTTTCGAACTCAAACTTAACAAATCGGCTGAAGCGGCTATGAATCAAATCAATCTGAAAGACTATCCGTCGCGCTTCGCCCTCGCGGGACTGCCCGTCGTAAAAGTCGGCATCAATTTCAACTCCGCGACTCACACTATCGAAGATTGGATAATCGCCGATAAATAACCGAAGACGCTCGTCCGTGGCGAAAATAGCGTAATAATCAAGCGGCAGAGCTCGGTATGTTGAAAATTTTTTGTACCTTTGCATTGAGCATAGGCTCTGAATTTTTATAGAAATACGTATTACTGAGCTTTTTACGATTCGAATCGAGGAATAAGCAAAAGTAGTCGACGTCCCACGTGTTCTTAGTTAATCTTTCTTCTATCTTGCAGGGATGTCCGAGAGACGATACGGGTGTTTACGGAGTGCGTCCTTGTCGTCACAAATTACACTCCTTCTGTTTTTTACAATGAAACAAACAATCAAGTATTTAGCAATGCTAATGGTGTTGCTGTCGTTTGGTTTGACAAGTGCATCTTGCAGCGACGATGATGACGACGTTAAAGACCCTGAAACCCCGACACTCATCGGCAGTTGGAAAGATACGTCTCAATCCAATCCTGTTATTTGGACATTCAATGCTGATGGCACTTTCGAAACACTTGAATACATTTCAGGTACTCCTTATTCCGAGTTTGGTCAATACACCTACGACGAATCAACAGGAGAAGTTGAAGTCAATTTCAATGGCGATTATTCTTGGTATTTCAAAGTTCTTTCAATTACTTCGGATGAACTGGTAATTACCGACGGAAAAGTCGAAGGCCAAACGCGTACGCTCACACGCGTAAAATAAAAAACTCTTCAAACAAAAATTGCACGGGAATCAATTTTTCCGTGCAATTTTTTGTGCTTGTTCTGCAATCGGCTGATTGCCGATTTCGGTGTTACATATGCATCTATTTTACGACTTTTTTGTTGCCGATGATGTAGACGCCGCGGCGCAGGCGGTTGTATGCATCGTGCGGCGACACTTGTCGCATTATCAGGCAGCCGTCGATTGTGTAGACGTCAACCGGACGGTCGGCGTCGGCTTCGATGCTCTCAACGGCGCCCGACGACGGTTCGAAGGCTGCGAGCAGGCTCTTGGCTTGCATGGCGTAGTACATTCCCGTCTCGGTGTGACGCTTTCCGCTGACCTCTTTGATTTCGAAACTTGTATAGCCTTTGTCTGTCAAAAATTGCTGCATACTTTCCATATTGACGTAGGGCACTACTTCGTCGTCGTGAGAGTGGAAAAACACGATTTTGTCGGTGGCGATGGGCGACCAGTCGTCGTAGACGAGCGAATTATCTTTCAGCCACTCGCCGGCAGCTTTCTGCGCTGCGCTTTCGGGGTTGATAAATTCGTCGGTAAGGATGGCGCTCATCTGTACGCCTGTTTCGGCGCTGCCGCCGAAGGTTTCGTAGATGAGGTTGTTAATATCCGTAGTTTTATATTTTTTGGAGTCGAACCATTCGGGGATTTTTTCGACAAACGCCGGGCGGAACACGTCGTTGTAGGTAAGCGTTTCGCTGTCGTTGATTATGCTGTTGAGAATTAGCGGAATGGCAACCGGGAAGTAAGAGACACCGTCGCCGAACATTCCGTTGAGTTGTGAATACATGTCGTACGGACCTCCGCCGATGATGCAATAGTCGATTTTCGGAAGTTCGTCGCTTCTATATCCCTCGGCGACGAGTCGGTTTACCCACATACCGCCGTGTCCGCCTTGCGAGTAACCGAGGTTGGCAACCACGTTGCCGAAGCTGATGCCTTCTTGTCGGAGCAACTCACGTCCGGCGATGAATGCGTCGATGTCGATACGAGCCGTAGCGCGACCTTTCAGGTAATTTTGGCTGCGGTCGACGGTCAGTCCGAATCCGATGCCGTCCGACTCGATGATAATAAAGCCCGAGCCTTGGATAAATCCTTCGAGCGTGAACTGTCCGGTTACGTTTGTCGGACGCTCGTCGTCGGTGGTTATCGTGTAGTGGTTCATCAAGGCAAGACCTTTAGCCTCGGCGGTTTTTTCGTGAAATTTCGTCGACAAGAAGATAGCCGCCGAAAGCACGATGGGCGTTTCGCCGTCGGTGTCGGTGGTTTGGTAGTTGAAGTCGTAACGCCAAAATCCCGTACACTGCGTGCGGTTGATAATTCCGAGTTGAGGTTGCTCTTGCGCGGCACACAATAGAGTAGCCACCGTAAGAACGAGAAAAGATGTAAGGATTCGCTTCATAACAATTGTTGTTTGTTGCGGCAAAGATACAAAACGTTTTGTATCAACGCAATAGAAATGGTGTTGTATTTACAAAATCTCGAGGGCGATGGCGGCGCAGGCTTCGGCGTCGGCTAAGGCGTGATGGTGGTTCTCCATAAAGTATCCGCAACGTGCTGCGGCGGCGTCGAGCGTGTTCGACATGCCGCGCCAACGTCGGCGTGAGGCTGTGCACGTGCAATGGAATTCGTAGTCGGGGTAGTCCATCTGATAGACGCGAAAGACGGCACGGAGACAACTTTCGTCGAATGCTTTGTTGTGTGCCACCAGGGGTAGTCCCTCGATGAGCGGCTCTATCTGTTTCCACACGTCGGGGAATGTCGGTGCGTCTTCAGTGTCGGCGGCACAGAGCCCGTGAACGCGGCTGCACTGATAGGTGTAATATTCCGGTTCGGGCTTGATGAGCGAGTAGAATCTGTCGGCTATCTCGCCGTCGCGCACTGTCACTACGCCAACCGAGCATACCGATGAACGCTGGAAGTTGGCTGTCTCAAAGTCGATTGCTGCGAAATCTTGCATATTGTTATGTGTTTTTATTCTACAAAGGTACGAACGCAGCACGAAAAGTCAAAATAAAAAATGG
>JBJEDP010000311.1:0-3053 GCA_051872175.1 Candidatus Limisoma sp. | reverse complement strand
TTCACAGCTCTTTCCACAAGGACTTTCCGCGCCTTCAATATGATATCGTTATCGACCCGAAAATGGCTTTCGGCACGGGACATCACGAAACGACGAGCCTGATGATTAAGCGTATATTGGATGCCGATATGACGGGAAAGTCCGTTCTGGATATGGGCACCGGCACAGGTGTGCTTGCCATTCTGTCGGCAATGTGTGGCGCCGCGAATGTTGTCGGCGTGGAGATTGACCCTCCGGCATACGAAAATGCTGTTGCGAATGCGCAACTTAACGGTCATCCGGAAATCGATTTGCGCCTCGGTGGCGCCGAGAAAGTCGTTGAATCGGTATCGTTCGACTTCGTGCTGGCGAACATCAATCGAAACATTATCACCGCCGACATCAACCGCTATGCGGCGGCGTTGAAGTGCGGCGGCGAGATGATGTTGAGCGGCTTCTATGTCGACGACGTGCCTGTGGTCGAGGCTGCTGCAAATGCTTGCGGACTTGAGCGGGTGTCGGTCATTGAGAAGAATCGTTGGGCGAATCTTCAGCTGATTAAGAAATGATGGTGTGCAACACTTTTCGGCGCACGGTTTTTGCCGTATTTTTTGCGACTGTTTCCGTTTTGTCGGCAGTAGGCTCGAGATGGCAACCGGACATCCTGTCGGGCTACGAGCAGCGCAAGTTGGCGCTCGGCAACGGCGACGTTGCTACCGTAGTGCGCCATTGCCGTAATGCATCGCATCGTCAAGCCGTGGTCTATCTGCACGGGTTCAACGACTATTTCTTTCAAAGCCAATTGGGCGACAGCATAGTGGCACACGGCTATTCGTTTTATGCCTTGGATTTGCGCCGTTATGGTCGGTCGTTGCGTCAAGGCGAACGTCCGTTTGACGTTGACGATTTGGCTGTCTATTTCGAGGAAATCGATAGCGTCCTGTCGGTTGCGAAGTCGGAGGGTATTAGAAATGTGTATCTTCTCGGACATTCGACCGGAGGCTTGATTTTGAGTTATTATTTGCAGCAACGCGGCACCGGGGCAGGTTTTGTAAAGGGGTTGATGCTCAACAGCCCGTTTTTGGACATGAACCTAAGTTGGTTTCAGGAGAAGATACTTGTTCCGATAGTGTCGATTATGCCGTTTAAGTCGATGCTCATCAGTCAAGGCAACAGTCGGGCATATAGCGAGAGTCTGTTGAAACGCTATCACGGCGAATGGGACTACAACACATCGTGGAAGTTCGAGGTGTCGCCGAAGGTTAGTGTAGGGTGGATTACGGCTATTCACCGCGCTCAAAAGAAGTTGCATAAGAAGGACACAGACATCCGCATACCGATATTGCTAATGCGTTCGGCTCATAGCGTTGACGGCGGCGAATGGAATCCCGAATTCAACCGGGGCGATAGCGTACTTGACGTCGAAGATATCTCGAAATTCGGTCGGCGTTTGGGCTCTGACGTCGACGAGCGCGTGTTCGACGGTGGTTTGCACGATTTGATTTTGTCAGCCGAGTCCGTTCGAAATCAAGTGTATGCAACGATGTTTTCGTGGCTGTCGGCTCGTTAGAACGCTATTGAAAGGTTGATGTTGAACTGTCTGCCGGTCAGGTAGTTGGGCACGGCGTATTGTATTTGGTTGACGTCGGTAACCCAGTAGTAGCTGCTTACGTTCGACATGTCGAGCAGGTTGAATACGTCGACGCCAATCCAGATGCTTTTGAATTTTCGTAGGAAATTGTCAGGGCGATTATGCTCGTCGCCGCCGACGAGTTGGTATTGCAAGCCGATGTCGACGCGTTTGTATGCCGGAGCGCGGAAGTACGTGATGTCGCGAGTCACTTGCGGCGGCGTCATTGGGAAGCCGTCCGACAAGATACCGCGAAGGCTGAATTTCAACTTCGGGAATTTCGGGAAATAGTCGTTGAAAAACAGGCCGATGCTGTAGCGTTGGTCGGTAGGGCGCGGCACTTTCACACCGTTTAGGTTTTCTTGAGTTTTCATCAACGAGAAGCTAATCCAAGAGTCGGTGCCGGGCACAAATTGTCCGAAGAATTTGAAATCGAGTCCGGCAATGTAGCCTTTCGACGAGTTTGTGCCTGAGTAGACGAGCTTGAGGTTGTCGAGCTCGTATGGGATGAGATTGTTCAGGTTTTTATAGTAAGCCTCGGCGGTGATTTTGAACGGACGGTTCATAGCACGGAACGTGTAGTCGGTTCCAGCGATTACTTGGATGCTGCGCTGCGACTTTATGTCGTTGTTGAGCTTGATGTATGAGTTGCCATATTCGTCGGTTTCGGTCATTCTAAACTCTTTGAAGAACGGCGATTGGTAGTAGAGTCCGCCGGAAAGTCGCAGAGCCAGATTGTTGTTCTTTTCGGGCACGAAACCAAGGCTTATGCGCGGGCTGACGAGAAATTCTTTGTTGAAGTCCCAGTACGACATTCTCACGCCGCCGTTGATTGTAAGCAGTCCGGCGTCGAACATATGTCGATAGGTGTCCATTGCGTAGAACGACAGTTTGTTTGTGTTGATGTCGTGGCTCGATGTGAGGTTGTAGACCATCTTGATAGCTCCTTCGATGTGGGGCATAGCGTAGCCTGCCGAGTCGCGCATCTCCCATTCGCTGGCGCGTTCGTAGACGGTTTGTCGGCGATATTCGATGCCGTAGCCAAGGTTGTGCCGATTGAGCGACGTATGTCCTTTCAATCCGAATGTATAGACCGATGCTTTGAATCGGTTGCGAGCGTGCTCGAGATATTTGCCGACGCCGATTTCTCCGCCAATCGACTGTTCGCCGTCGTGCGTACCCGCTTCGTCGAGCCAATATTCGCCGGAGATGTCGTACGAAACGAGTTCGTTGGTGATAAACCCTGACGCCAGGAATGTGAAATCAGTGCTCTTGTTGGGACGATAGCTCAACTCGAGCGCGCCGACGTAGGTCTCGAATTTGTCGTACTCTTTTCCGTCGAAATAGACGGTGAATTCTTTGACGTTTTGCATTGTGCCAAACGATGTGCTACGGGTTGCCGGCGTGAATTTGTAGTTGTTCATCGAGATGTTTCCCAAGAACG
>JBJEDP010000310.1:0-3063 GCA_051872175.1 Candidatus Limisoma sp. | reverse complement strand
ACTATCTTGATTATTTAATCTGGAATAAGAACACAAAAATAGACTTTGATTTTGAATTCAGAAACTCAGTTGAACATTGGTACCCACGCAACCCAACAGAAGGCAGTTTTACTCGATGGGAGGACGATGGTGCTAATGGTGTGAATAGATTTGGGAATTTATGCTTGATTCAGCGAAAGGTCAACTCAAAGTTCTCAAATTTACATCCAAGTGCAAAGAAATCAACTTTCCAAGAAATGATTAGCAAGGGAAGTCTAAAACTACGAAAAATGAGTGACTTAACGACCGATAATAGCCAATTATGGAGAGAAGAAACATGTTCCAAACACGAGGAAGAAATGCTCAAGATGCTTAATGAAGCATGTGGTATGTCATAACTACATTTGAAACTCACAATAATCTATTCGAACGATTAACAAATGAACCTACATCAAATTGTATTCAGTCCGACGGGCGGGACTCGGCGGGTGTGCGAAAATCTTTGCCAAGGAATTGGCATGGAGAGTGTTGTTACCGACTTATGTGTCAAGGCTACCGATGTTCGGTTGCCGAACATCAAGGAGGACGACTTGGTGGTTATTGCCATGCCGGTCTTTGCCGGACGCGTGCCGGCTTTGGCGGTAGAACGTCTGCGCCGGGCGAATCCTAATGGCGCGAAATGCGTGGTGGTTGCCGTTTACGGCAATCGTGCCTACGACGATGCGTTGCTTGAGTTGCAAGACGTAGCCGCGGAAATGGGCTTCCGAGTGATTGCCGCCGTAGCCGCCTCGGCAGAACATAGCATCATTAGAAAATACGGCAAAGGCAGACCGGACAGCGCCGACGAACAGACGCTCCGTCGTTTTGGCGCCGACATAGTGCGCAAGGCTATAGGTGATGACTGCACAATGCCACAAGTGCCGGGCAATCGCCCCTACAAGAAGCCCGGCGCAGTGCCGCATCCTAAAGGCAGACGCGGATGCAATCGCTGTGGCGCTTGCGCTCGACAATGTCCCGTCGATGCTATCCCTCTTTCCGACCCGAAGACGGTCGACGCCGTGAAGTGTATCTCATGCATGAAGTGCGTATCCGTCTGCCCGAAAGGGTCAAGAAGAATTAGCGCCGTGATGAACTTCCTCGCCACGCAAGGCCTCAAAAAGGTGTGCGCCACAAGGAAAGAAAACGAGTTGTACATATAAAAATATTCAGATACAAGATGAAAAAAATTCTTATTTCTCTCGCAGTGTTTGCATTGCTTGCGTCGTGCGCCGGCAAAGAAAACGGCAAACCGCAAGAAAACGTAGAGCAAACCAATAAAGTTATGACACTGAACATCAATGAATTCAAATGGACACGCGAGCCCGAGAGTTGCACCATCAAGGGCGACACCGTTGAGGTGACGACCAAACCTGGCACCGACCTGTGGCAGCGAACATACTATCATTTCCGCAACGACAACGCTCCCGTATTCCAGATGGAAACCGAAGAGAAATTCTTCAGTTTCGTGGTCAAAACCGATTTCACTGAGAGTCACCATCGCTTCGACCAATGCGGCGTTGTGATGTATCTCGACAGCGAAAACTGGCTGAAAGGCAGCGTGGAATACGAGAACGAAGAGTTTCAGCATCTGGGAAGCGTGGTGACCAACAACGGCTACTCCGACTGGGCTACCACAGCCATCCCCGCCGATGTTAAAACAATGTGGTACAGGCTCTCGCGTCGAGAGGACGACTACTGCATAGAGTGCTCATACGACGGACTGCAATTCACGCAAATGCGCGTATGTCATATGCACCAAGGCGGCGGAAAGATTCGTTTCGGCATCTATGCATGTTCGCCCGAACAATCGTCGTTCAAAGCCATCTTTACCGACATGAAGTTGACCGAATGTGCGTGGAAAGCCCACGACGGCCAACAGCCTGACGAATAAACCGAGCGAGACTTCACTATGCATCTTTGTTCGATATATTATCTCCTTGCCGTCAATGTCGTTGCGTTCATCCTCTTTGGGGTGGACAAGTATAATGCTCGGAAGGGCAATCGACGCATTCGAGAGGTTACGCTGTTGGCAATGGCTGCCCTCGGCGGAAGCATCGGCGCTTGGGTCGGTATGCGAATTTGGCACCACAAAACCAAGCACCGAAAGTTTCGCTATGGCATACCGTTTATTATTCTGCTTCAGATAGCTTTGATTGTTTTTCTACATATATGAAAAAGTTAAACATACAGTGCTGTCTTGCTTTGCTACTTTCGGTGTCGGTTTGCCTGACGTCGGCAACAACTTTGAAGGCACAAACTCTTATGCGCACCCAAGCCGACGCTTTTCTGCGAAATATGCCCGCCGACTTGCAACAAAAGCAAACGCGTGCCATTCTCAAGGCGATAGCCGGCGACCATACCGACTTGCAGGCTGTACGTAGCTCGCGCAACGCACAGCCGACACTTTCCGACAACGTCCGGTCAAGAATGATTACCGACAATATGCGCATCTACGAGCCTTGCGACAGCCACGACGTGCCGCTTCCCGTTCTGCTTTATCTGCACGGCGGAGGGTGGACGTTCGGCAGCATCAACAGCTGCGGCAGGTTCTGCAACGCCATAGCCGCCGACGGGCGTATAAAAGTCGTTGCTCTCGACTACCGATTGGCACCCGAGCATCCTTATCCCGACGGACTAAACGACTGCGTCGAGGCTGTCGATTACATCATCACCCATGCCGACGAGTTGAATATCGACGTCAATCGCATCACCGTGGGCGGCGACAGTTCGGGCGGCAACCTCGCATTGGCAACGGCTTTGTCGGAGAAATGCCGCAACAAGATAGAATCTCTACTACTGTTTTATCCCGTCACGAAGGCATACGACGACGGCAGCGAGTCGTGGCAGGCTTACGGCAAGGGTTTCGGGCTGGATGCAGAGATTATGGACGCCTTCAATCGCGCATACACTCTGAACGTCGACCCGAGTTTGCCGTCGATTAGCGTAGGCTTGTGCAGCGATAGCGAAATCCAAAGACTCCCGAGAACCTTGTTGATTGCTGCCGAAAGAGACATCTTGCGCGACCAAGGCAAGTCGTTTGCCGAA
>JBJEDP010000309.1:0-3069 GCA_051872175.1 Candidatus Limisoma sp. | reverse complement strand
AATGGCAGGTGTTGCAGGCAACGAAATCTACAACCGTAAACGTGGTTTGCGCTATGCACAACCTAACTACAACTTCGACCACGATATCGTAGCTAACCGTTGGCACGGTGAAGGCACATCCAACTCATATCCTTCGGCAAAAGCCTTGACTAAAGGTTGGAATAAGAACAACACCAGCGACTTCTACGTAGAAGACGGTTCATACTTCCGCATTCAAAACGTTCAACTCGGTTACAGCTTCCGCGACATCAAGATGGGTAGCTACACAATGCCGTGCATCCGCCTGAGCCTCGCTGCAGAGAACCCGTTGTGTGCATTCAAGGCTAACAGCTTCACTCCTGAGGTTACAAGCGAGATAGGTTGGGATACTGAAGTTTATCCGCAATACGCTACTTATACATTTGGTGTTTCTATCGACTTCTAAACCATTAAAATTTAAAACAATGAAAAATTTAAAAGCATATTTATTATTACTTCCGGCGCTGCTTTTCTGCTCTTGCAGCGACTTCCTCGACAAAGATCCGGAAGTTACTATCGACGCTGAAACCGTTGATTATACCGACTTGAGCAATATGTATCAACCGGTGTCGGGTGTTTACTCATGGCTTCGTCAAGAGGGTACACACTGGGCTGTCTACGCAATGACAATCAGCCGCGACGACGATGTCGACCCGGGTACAACCGGCGACGACTGGGTAAAACTTAACAACTACAACTACGACAATACCCTTTGGTTCTGGAACGAGCCTTTCAGCGTGCTCTACTTCCGCATGATTAAGTACAGCAACAAGGCTATCGAAGACCTCGAAAACTTCGAGAAATATTGCAAGACCGACGACGACATCAAGCGCAACCACTCTTACCAAGGTGAGGTTCGCATCCTTCGCGCGCTCTCTTACTATCGCCTCGTTCAACTCTTCGGCGAGGTGCCCATCCTTTACGACAACAAGCAAACCGACCTTCACCGTCGTAGCGTGAAATCCGTTTACGCTTACGCTCTCGAAGACCTCGACTATGCTGCAAAGAATTGCTATCGCCTTCGTCCGAATCAAATGGAGCACCCGGGTGCTGTTTCGGCTTTCACCGCTGAAATGCTCGCTGCCAAGATTCACATGAACATGGGCAACTATGCTGAGGCTTATACGCTTACTAAGGACATCGTCGACAACGGCAAATTCGAGCTCTATCCCGACTTCTCCGAACTCTTCAAAATCCCCGGCAAGCTCTGCGACGAGTCTCTCCTCGAAATCCAAACAACCGACTTCGGTGCCGGCTCGGGCGACTCTGTTGGTACAAACTGCTGGTTTACTTTCCAAGGTCCGGCAAACGACGGTAACGTATCCGGTTGGGGTTGGATTCACCCGAACGAAGCGTTCCGCAATTGGGCTGCTGCTCGCGGCGAAACAGTTCGCGCAGAAACTTCATTCCTCTACGCAGGCACAACTACCAAGTGGGGCGACGTGATTCGTCCGCAAACAGGTGCTGAATCAGGTTGCTACAATGGTAAGGCTTACACACCGTTCTGCCAATTGACAGAAGGTCGTACGGAATATGGCTGCAACAACAACGTACGCGTTTTCCGCTATGCTGACGTTCTGCTCATGTACGCTGAGTGTGCTCTCCGCACCAACCAAAATGTTTCGGATGCTCTTATCAAGTTCAACAAAGTACGTACTCGCGCTCAAATGCCGGAAGTAGGTGCTTTGACCGAAGACCTTATCCTCGACGAACGTCGCATGGAACTCTGTATGGAGTGGGGCGAACGCTTTAACGACCTCGTTCGCACAGGCAAGGCTGTTCAAGTGCTTACAGCTGCAGGCTACAGCTACACTGAAGACAAGAAATATATGCCTATTGCCAAAGCTGCTATCGATATTACTCCCGAGTTAGGTGAAGACGTAGTGGAATAATTTCCTTAGGTTAATTTTCTATGGTAAAAAAAATTGTAATAAGCTGTGGAATAGCACTCGCCGCGCTGTCGGCGAGTGCCTCTCACGGCGATTCTATCAAAGTCGTAAAAGGGCAAATTAGCGACTATTATATAGCAGTTCAAAAGACGCGCACCGTAACGGGAATCGTGCGCGATGCCGCAGGCAAACCCCTCGAGGGCGCCACGGTGATGTTTTTCGCCAGCCCGATGCACTGCAACACCGACGCTTCGGGACGTTACTCCATAGTGGGTGGTATCGGCGACAAACGCCTATATGTTTATTATCCCGGTAAAAAGATTGTTGATATTCCGGTCGAGTTCGACCAAACGAACGTTGATGTCACGATGGTCGACGGCGAACCGATGAAAGTACTGCCGCGCACTGCGGCTCGTGCCACTAAATGGTACAACCCTGAAACATACACTCCTCGTACGTTCTGTAACCCGATGAACATCAGTTACAACTACGAGCCGTATAACGATAACGTACGCCCCGAAGGCTCTTTCCGCTCGTCGGCAGACCCGATGGGATTAACCTACAAAGGTGAATACTTCCTCTTTTCTACTAATCAAGGTGGATTCCACTACTCTAAAGACTTGACGCGATGGAAATTCGCTCCGGCAAGTTTCCAACGCCACCCAAAAGATGACGACCAATGCGCGCCGGCTGCTTTCGTGAGCGGCGACACGCTCTTCTATACAGGCTCGACCTACTACGGACTCCCCGTGTGGTATACCGACCAACCGAAATCAGGCAAATTTAAAAAGGTGATGGATTGCGGCGTTTTGCCCTGGTGGGACCCGTATCTCTTCCTCGACGACGATGGCAGATTATACCTTTATTATGGTTCGAGCAACGAATATCCGCTCAAGGCGGTCGAGCTAAGCCGCGATAGTTTCTACCCGATAAGCAAAATCCACGACGTGATGATGCTTCATCCTAAGGAACACGGTTGGGAACGCTTCGGCATGAACAACGACGACGAAGTGACGCTCGCTCCGTTTACCGAAGGTGCTTCGATGACCAAATACAATGGTAAATATTACTTCCAATATGGAGCGCCCGGCACGGAATTCAAGGTCTACGCCGATGGCGTCTACGTAGGCGATTCGCCTACGTAGACGCCATCGGCGTAGAC
>JBJEDP010000308.1:0-3090 GCA_051872175.1 Candidatus Limisoma sp. | reverse complement strand
CAGCATCGCCGCCTTAAGTTCGTCCATACGGAAATTATAGCCGCAATATGGATTGTGATAGCGGACGTCGCTGCCGTAATTTGCCAGAGTGCGAACTCGCGCAGCCAAGGCTTCGTCGCCGGTCGCCACAGCCCCGGCATCACCAAGTGCTCCGAGGTTTTTCGTCGGGTAGAAACTAAACGCCGCAGCGTCGCCCAAAGCTCCGGTCATTCGGCGTGCGCCTCCGCAGTCGACGTACGCGCCAATCGCCTGAGCATTGTCTTCGACGATTTTCAACCTACGACGATGCGCCATCTCCTCAAAATGCTCCGACCAACACGGCGAGCCGTAAAGGTGCACCACAAGCACGGCGCGCGTCCGTGGCGTTATGTAGCGTTCGACGATGTCCAAATCCAGATTGTGCGTCGCCGCCGAAGGCTCAGCCGGCACAGGGACAAGTCCTGCATCGCTTATAGCCAGCACCGACGCAATAAACGTATTGGCAGGCACTACGACTTCGTCGCCCTCGCGCATTACGCCCAGCGAAACGTATGCCTTGAATATCAACCGAAGAGCATCCAACCCATTGCTGCACGACACAACATTGCCGACGCCGCAATAAGCCGACAATTCGCCCTCGAATCCTGCAACTTCTTCGCCATGCAGATACCTACCCGAACGGATAACTCGCTCTGCAGCAGCAACGAGCTCGGACTCATACCGTTCGTTGACCTTCTTCAGCGAAATAAAAGGATACTGCTTCATTGACGTTTATTCTTGGTTAACAACAAAAACTTTTGGTAGTCGCGAACATAGTCGTCGGCATCATAAAGCTCCGACGCCAACGACAGGCACACCGACCCCGACGAAAAATTGTTGAGCTCAATCCACACGCCCGGCACGACGTGTAGACCGACGTTGGAGCGATTGAGCGTAACCGTACGCCGCTCGACGCCATCGTCGATAACCACGTCGAAACTACCGCTCACAGCCACAATAAAGCGATGACATCGATAGTGCGAATGCCCGCCGCGCTCAGCTCCGCCCGGCACGTCGTAGATGTAATACACGCGCTTGACCGTAAACGCAAATCCGCCGGCATTCTCGACCACCGACAGATTGCCGTTCTCGTGGTGATTCGTGTCGAGCGTAATCAGCCGACAGTCGGCAAGTTTCGATGTTGAATGGCTATCGCTCATGGCTTTTCATCGTTTTAAACTCTTCATAATCTTCGATATAGTCATTCGGGTCGTACAGCGTCGACGATAGCACAAGCGCAACGGAATTGGTCGAGAAATTGTCGAGTTCGCGCCACATCATACTCGGCACATACAGCCCGTGGTACGACCTCGCCATGTGATAACGACGCTTCTCCACGCCGTCGTAGAGCACAACGTCGAAACTCCCCGACAGCGACACTATCACCTCGCGCTGCGTGCGAAAGGCGTGACCGAAGCGCTTCTTGCCGCCCGGCACGTCGTAAATCCAATACACGCGACGGAGCTCAAACGGCAGCACCTGCCCCTCCTCCAAGAACGACAAATTGCCGCGCGGGTCGCATATCTTTGGGATATCTAATATTTTAACTTCTCCGAATGACATATCACAAAGATACACCAAATCGCTCGCTACAGCAAACATTCATACGATATTTTTTAAGCGCTGACGCATTTTGACGCACACTCGGCAACGGTACGCAACGTCGCTTTACGCTTTTAGCAAGATTATTTTCGTTATTCCAACGTTTATTTGTATATTTGTGCTCAATTTATGGAGATGCTTTTAGCAATAATACATGGTCTCGCCATTGGCGTGATAGTGTCGGCACCTATGGGGCCGACCGGGATGCTCTGCATCCAACGCACGCTCAACAAAGGCAGAGCCGCCGGATTCTTTACCGGCGTAGGCGCAGCGCTCTCCGACTTGCTCTACTGTTTCCTCGCCGGAGTTAGTATCTCTATAATCATCGATTTCATCAACCTCTACAAAACGCAGTTCGAAATTCTCGGTTGCATCGCCATGATTTGCTTCGGCATCTACATCGCACGCAAAAACCCGACGAAATCGCTTGCCGCACGCGAAGGCAAACCCCAGAAAAACAACTACTTGCAAGACTTTGTAACAGGTTTCTTGATAACATTCTCCAACCCGCTTATTCTCGGCATAATCCTCGGTCTTTATGCCCAATTCAACTTCCCCACACCGAATTTTACCCTCTACCACTACATCGCCGGATTTCTTGCAATCCTCGTCGGCGCACTTATCTGGTGGTTCGTAATCACTTACCTCGTCAACAAAGTGAGAACGCACTTCAACCTGCGCTCAATCTGGATTATCAACGTGATTATCGGTGTGGCTATATGCATCATTTCGCTATTGGCACTCGGCAAAACGATCTTCGAAATATTCGGATAACGGGCAACCGATTCGCTAATTTAGGTAAAATTTTGATTACAAATTCAAAAACATCTTGAGTTGTTTCGCTTTTTTGTTTACCTTTACCACAAAGAAAATGCGTCGGAACGTCGATGCAAATTTTCAGGAGAAGGATAATGTAAATATGTAAGTTATGAAGCAAATAGTTGTACCAAAATTGACCGGGCTCGACGAATTGTCGATGGAAGCCGTATGCGAACGTCTCGAAGTGGAAGCACCAAAGTACAATCTTGCATGCCTTAACTGGGCAAAAGATTTCCCTTACCACCCGATAACAATCTTCTCGATAGCCCACAGCGACGAGTATATTTACATAAACTTCTTCGTTCGCTGCAACTACTTGCGCGCCGTAAACTATCGCAACAACTCGCCGGTCAGCCAAGACAGCTGCGTGGAGTTTTTCCTAAGCGTGCCCGATTCGCCCGAATACTGGAACTTCGAATTCAACTGCATCGGTGCTGTCAACGCTTCGCACCGCTCCGAGCGTAAAAACCCCACACGACTCACCGACGAGCAAATAGCATCTATCCGCAGTTTCGCATCGTGCGGCAAAAGCCCGTTCCAAGAGTTGGAAGGTCTGTTCAGTTGGTCGCTCGCTTTTGCTATTCCTTTCAGCCTTATTGGCATCGACAAATCACAGTTTCCTCTCGAAATTCGCGGAAACCTCTACAGATG
>JBJEDP010000307.1:0-3095 GCA_051872175.1 Candidatus Limisoma sp. | reverse complement strand
ATCTAGGACGCGACACAAACTCAAGCACCTCGGCATGCTACCTCGCGAAATTCAACGCCCTGACCGGAGCGTATATCGGCAAACTCAGCCTATCGTCGAGCGTACAAGGCAGTTGGTACCCCAACAACAGCATCTTTAAAGACTCCAACGGCAACATTTGTATCGCCAACATGACACTCAACTGCTCAACGACGGCATTGGTCATCAACCGCATCGACCTGTCGAGCGGCTCGGCAACAAAAGTAGCTACGGTCACTTCTTCCTCGGCGGGACGCATCGACCACTGCAACGTCTACGGAGACGTAACGTCGGGCAACTTCTTCGTACTCGCTTGCGAAGCCCACTCGGGACGCGTGCAGAAGTGGACCTACCGCAACGGCTCGCTCGCATCGCAGTCGTCTTTCACGGCGCCCTACTACTGGCCGTCGAACGCCGAAACGTTCGGCATGGCTCCGCGCGTTATGCCCATCGACAACGATTGGTTCTTCGTCAACGGATGCAACACTTCGCTGACAAAATATAACTTCTCGACCGGCGAATACGACTCGTTCGACAATGCCGACAACGACGTCATCCCCGAAATCGGCACAAACCAAGACTCACAGACCGTCAGCACCGGCGGAACGTTCTTCCAACTCGGCGAAGACCATTTCGTGGTCTACCCCAACAAAGGCATCCGCCAAGGCTCGACGTTCAACATCGTCAGCACCAACAGCGACTACGAATACGCATTGATGGACCGTCTTTGGGAAGTGCCCGGCTTGTCAGATGGCTTCGGTAAATACACTTCAGACTCGTACGGTGACATTTGCGCCGACCACGAAATCAGCAGCGACGGCAAAAGCGCCAACGTCTACTTCTACTTGCCGCCATTCGGATTTGCCGCCTACACCATCTACCGCAATGTGCCTTCGGGCGTCGAAGAGAACGTCAGCAGCCTGAAGATGACCCGCGCCGGCAATCGGCTGACATTCAACACAACGGTCGACATCGTCGAAATCTACAACATCTCGGGCGCACTGATTAGCCGTAACGTAAACACCTCGAACGTCAACATCGGCGCTCTCAAAGGACTGTTCATCGTACGTTGCACGACCGCCGACGGCACATACACCCGCAAAATAAGCATCTGATTCATACGTCACAAACACAAAACAGAGCCCGGCTTTTCAACAAGTCGGGCTCTATCTCAAAGCGAAATTATATCAGATGTAGTACTCTACCATTTCGAGCAGACCGGCTCGAAGAGCATACTTGGTTGCTTCGTAGACGCTATTGATTTGCAGTTTACGAAAGATGTTTTTCTTGTGGGTGGTAATTGTGTGTATACTTGAAAAACGTTCTGCAGCAATTTCCTTGACACTCTTGCCCTGAGCGATTAGCCGCAACACTTCCATTTCAGTAGCCGTCAGCAACGGCTTGGCGAAAGTCTCAGGCGTCGACACCAGCAAGTTCGTCACCTGATGACAGAGAAACCGCTCGCCGGCGACGGCGCTACGCAATGCCAAGGCAATCTCGTCGCCGCTGCACTCCTTAAGCACCATCCCGATGCGCTGCTCAAGGCTCAGCCTACGTATAAAGCCTTCGCTAAGTTCGGCTGAGAAGAGCAACCAATTCGCCCGGCTGAAGCGATTCACTAAAATCAAAAAATCATCAATTCCTTGAAAATCAAATAAAGTATAATCGAGAACCACAATGCCGTCGCCACATTCATCAAGCACCGACATCAACTGCGATTTGTCCGCTACAGGGATTGTCACGGCTCCTGAAAACAAGGTAGTGACGTAGTGCAAGAGTCCGGACCGTGTAACGTCCTGATTGTCGGCAAGGATGAATGTGGGAGTATGCGACATTGATGTGAAAAGTTTAAAGCCTGTTTAATTACAAAGGATAGTCCTCAAAAGCGTAAAGCACGGTCGAAAGATAGCGTTCGCCGGTGTCGGGCAGAAGAGCAACGATAGTCTTGCCGGCATTTTCTTCTTTCTTAGCCAACTGAAGGGCAGTATAGAACGAAGCACCTGCCGAAATACCTACCAACAGACCTTCTTTCTGCGCCAACAAGCGCGAAGCGCCGATAGCATCGTTGTCGGCAACACCGACAATCTCGTCGACCACGTCGGCATTAAAGTTCTTCGGAACGAATCCTGCGCCGATACCTTGAATCTTGTGCGGACCGGGGTTGCCGCCTTCGAGCACGGGCGAACCTGCAGGCTCGACAGCGATTGCCTTTACCGTCGGTTTTTTAGCTTTCAGTCCGGCTGCAGTACCGCTGAGCGTACCGCCCGTACCTACACCTGCCACGAAAAAGTCGACAGCGCCGTCTGTGTCGCGCCAAATTTCTTCGGCAGTGGTGCGTTGATGCACGGCAGGGTTAGCCGGATTTTCAAACTGCTGAGGGATGAACGAGCCGGGATTTTCAGCCTGCAACTCGTTTGCGCGACGAATTGCGCCCTTCATACCTTCGCTACCGGGTGTGAGCACGAGGGTTGCGCCGAGTGCTTTGAGCAGATTCTGACGCTCTACACTCATCGTTTCGGGCATCGTCAGGATAAGTTTGTAGCCTTTTACCGAAGCCACCCACGCCAAACCGATACCGGTGTTTCCGCTGGTCGGCTCTATGATAAGTTGTCCGGGTTTGAGCGCACCCGACTGCTCGGCAGCCTCAATCATCGCCAAAGCGATACGGTCTTTAACGCTCCCACCGGGGTTGAAATATTCGAGTTTCACAATCAAGCGAGCCTTCAACGACTCTGCTTTTGCGATATTTTTCACTTCCAAAAGCGGCGTATTGCCAATCAATTCTGTCAAATTGTTGTAAATCTTTGCCATAATAATTCGTTTTTCTAATTATGTTGCAAAGATAGCGACAGGATGACAAACCCGCAATACCACAGTCGTGGTATATTTCGCAGCGGCAACAGAAATCACACAAAAAGTGTATCAAAAAGAAAAGCCGCTGCACCATCGGCGCAACGGCTTTAATCGAATAATTATAGAAATTAATCCAAATTAGTCTTGGTTGAGGTTAACGCGTTTGAAAGCAAGGACCTTCAAATCGGCATCGATGCTCTTAAGATAGTCCTTAACAGTAGCGC
>JBJEDP010000306.1:0-3101 GCA_051872175.1 Candidatus Limisoma sp. | reverse complement strand
AAACAATGGCTGACAATGCCTATATTAATGATTATATAAATGGTTTTATGGAAGTATAAACTTTAATACGCTGTAAATGAGAACTATAAAAAATGTATGAACTCTATTAAATATAGATATATTTATCACTCAATTACGCCTATATTCATAATGTCGTCCTCGAAAGTTTCTCGATTTATTGCCTTATTTTTAATTCTGTTGCGGTAGGTGTAGATTGTGTTGACCGAATATTTGAGGAATTCCGCGATTTTTTGCCCGTCGTTGATGCCCAAGCGAATCAGTGCGTAGATACGGAGTTCGTTGTTGAGCGTACCGGGAGTTTCGATGGTGTAGCGCTCTTCGGGACGCAGCAGGGCGTTGACGTCGTCGACAAACGTCGTGTAAATCTTTAGAAATGCCAGGTCGAACGCCTTATAGAACTCGCGATGCTGCTCGTCGTTGAAACGCGCCGAGCGGGTCAGTCGCAGCAAGTCTTCGACTTGTCCGGAGGTTAATTTTCTGGTTACCAACTTCGTAAACGAATCAAGTCGCTTGATGTAGACCGTGCAAAGTTCGAGGAATTGACCCATATACTCATCTTTTATATTGTTCGCCGCGTGCAGTTTGGCGCGTGCACGTGAGAGTTTGCGCATCTGGCGTACCAGGATAACCACGACGAGAACCAAGCCGAAAAGCAACAGGCTAACCACAACGAGGCAAGCCATCATCAGTCGTTCGTGTCGGTTTGTCTCTTTTTGGTGTGCTTCTTCTATCACCGGTAGCATTCGCGATGCGTTGTAGACGCGCATTTGTGCGTTGCAGAATGCCGCATCTTCGATTGATGCAAGGATGAAGCGATACGATGTTTCGATGTCGCCCAATTCGTAAAGAATCATCGACAGTTCGTAGATTGACTGGTTTTCTTTGACCGAGCATTCGATGTCGGAAATCGCCGAGATGGCGTAATAGCGCAGACTTTCGGCGATATTTCCTTCGGCATGCAGGATGTTTGCCATGATGGCTGCCGTAATGGCATATTCGTTGCTTTTGTCGTTGAGTTTGCCCAGCAACTCGCGCAAAATGACTTTCGCAGCGTTGTATTTGCCCGACACAAACAGGCTTTCCGCCTCGTAGAGGTCGCGCATTACCGACCCCGCCGGAAGACTTGCTATCCACAGTTGGCGAAACTCCGATGTTTTCGAAAAATACTGGTCGTAGAATGTATTGTGTCGCTCGATGGAGTTGAGCGTGAACGAGTACAACCGGTAGCCGCACTCGTAGTATTGAGGTAACAGACTGTCGGGTAACGATTTGGTGGACAGGTCGTTGAATTCGTTAATCGCTTCAGCGTAGAACCCGGCAATCGTTTCCGGCCGTATCTTTTTCATTATCGACATATACATGCCGGTGCTGTCGCCTACGCTTTGACAGAGTTCGATGGCTTCATTGTAGAAATGCGTCGCCGAGTCTGCCATAAACAGCGTGTATTCGTCGCCTAATTCGTTCAGAATTTTTACCTTGTCGGCGTGCGCTTGTGTCTTTGCCAATTGCGCTTTCAGGTTGTTTGCCTTGTTGAATTTTGCCTTGTCGATTGTTGCCTTGTTGGAAATCATCGATTTGAGCCGTTCGACTTCTTCTATTTTCGGCACGTCGGCAAAAGCGGCTGACCACAACACTACAGACAATATAATCAGTACCGGTCTTAACATAAATATAAAAATTTTACCTACTAATAATTTAGTTTCCAAAGGTATAAATTATTTTTTGTATAATTGCAATATAGGGCAAAAATAATTTCATATCCGGATAAAATCGGCAAAATTTTGGGATATTGGCGTTTTGACGTACCTTTGCGTTGCGTATGAAAACCTACCGACAACACATAAAAGAGATTTTGCGGCTTGGCTTTCCGATAATCGTCGGGCAGCTCGGCTTTGTCGTTGTGGGCTTTGCCGATACGCTGATGGTGGGTCGCTATAGCACCGACGCGCTCGCCGCAGCCTCGTTTGTCAACAACATTATGACGTTGGTGATTGTGAGCCTGATGGGCTTTTCTTACGGTATTACGCCGATAGTCAGTGCTTTAGCGGCGCAGCGCGACTTCGAAAAAATCGGCTCCCGGATGCGCGATGCAGCCTTTGCCAACCTGCTCTTTGCCGGGCTTTTGATGCTCGTCTTAACCATTCTCTATTTCTACATCGACCGCCTCGGGCAACCTGCTCATCTCTTGCCGCTCGTTCGTCCTTATTATATAATTTGTTGGATTTCGCTGGCATTTGTGGCTGCTTTCAACGTCTTGCGCCAATTTGCCGACGGGCTGAGCGAGCCTTCGATAGGTATGTGGCTGTTGATTGGCGGAAATCTTTTCAACATTGTGTTCAACTATTTCCTCATCTACGGCGCCTGTGGTTTTCCCGAACTGGGTCTAATCGGTGCAGGAATCAGCACCCTCGCCGCACGAGTGCTCATGGCTCTTGCTTTTGTCTACATTGTTCTGAAAATCAAACGATTCCGCTTGTCGGTGGCGAGTTTTTGCGCATCGCGAACAACGTCGCAGGGCATCCGCTCGATTTTCAAGATTTCGCTACCCGTCTCGTTGCAATCCGGCATGGAAACCGGCTCATTTACATTCAGTTGCGTTATGGTAGGTTGGATAGGCGCCGCCCAACTCGCCAGCTACCAAGTTATGGTGACCGTCGGGATGCTTGGGTTTATGTTCTACTACGGCATAGGCGCCGCCACGGCAATAAAAGTTGCGGGTTATGCCGGGCTCAAAGACGTCGGTAATCTGCGCCGCAACGCATTTGCTTCGCACATCATCTTGCTCGTTATGGCGCTCGGCGCGTCGCTTATTTTCTTCTTCTTTGCAGACCCGCTCATCGGAATTTTTACCACCGACGAGGAGGTAATAGCAATCTCTAAAACGCTGATAATCCCGCTGATACTCTATCAATTCGGCGACGCAACGCAGGTGTGCTATGCCAACGCACTGCGCGGCACGTCGCACGTCTATTCGATGATGTGGATTGCGTTTGTCAGTTATATGGCGGTCGGACTCCCGACGGGATATGTGTTGGCGTTTGTTGTCGGTTTGGGCGAAGTCGGTGTTTTTCTCTCGTTTA
>JBJEDP010000305.1:0-3101 GCA_051872175.1 Candidatus Limisoma sp. | reverse complement strand
AAAGGCTTGCACTCAACACCTTAAAGACGTGGGCGCTTACCTCGAACCGAAATTCAAGAAAATCGAATTCGACAAGGGCGATTTCGAATACGAAGCATCTGTAATCATCCCCGTGCGCAACCGCATCCGCACCATCCGCGACGCCATCAAGTCTGTTTTGGCACAAAAGACTGATTTCAAATTCAACCTCATCGTTATCGACAACCTCTCGACCGACGGCACTACCGAAGCCATCGACGAATTCAAAGACGACGAGCGCCTCATCCACATTGTACCGACTCGCGACGACCTCGGTATCGGCGGCTGCTGGAACCTCGGCGTGCATCACCCCAAATGCGGTAAGTTTGCTATCCAACTCGACAGCGACGACGTCTACAAAGACGAAAACACGCTCACAACGATGGTCAACGCTTTCTACGAACAAAACTGCGCAATGGTGGTAGGTACCTATATGATGACCGACTTCAACATGAATATGATTGCTCCGGGCATCATCGACCACAAAGAATGGACTCCCGAAAACGGTCGCAACAACGCTCTGCGCATCAACGGCCTCGGCGCTCCGCGCGCTTTCTACACTCCGGTGCTCCGCGAAGTGAAAGTGCCTAACACAAGCTACGGCGAAGACTACGCTCTGGGCTTGAACTTCTCGCGCGAATACCAAATCGGTCGCGTCTACGACGTCGTTTACCTCTGCCGCCGCTGGGAAGACAACTCCGACGCTTCGCTCGACATCGTTAAGATGAACGCCCACAACCTCTACAAAGACAGAATCCGTACTTGGGAACTCAAAGCACGTATCGCGTTCAACAAAAACAAATAATAATGCAAGAACTCAATAAAAATACAGTATCCACATTCCTCAGCCAACAACTTGAGGAATGGGATACTGCACGTAATAACTTTGCCGCACTTGCCAACGTAAAGGTTAAGTCGTTTATGATTGGCTCGACTCACTTCAAAGTGCAATTCAACCCCGGAAGAATCACTTCGTCGGCGGCAAAAGTCGATGCAAAATCGCTCAAAGAGCGCAAATGCTTCCTATGTGCCGCAAACCGTCCTGCCGTTCAACGCGGCTTGGAATGGGGCGACTACACCGTTCTCATCAACCCGTTCCCCATCTTCCCGCGCCACTTGACAATCCCCGACAACAAACACGTCGACCAACGCATCGACGGTCGTATCGCCGACATGATGCAACTCGCACGCGCGCTCGAAGGCTATACATTATTCTATAATGGTCCGAAATGCGGTGCGTCGGCTCCCGACCACATGCACTTCCAAGCCGGTAACAGCGGTTTTATGCCCGTCGAAGACGACGTTGTGACTGCCAAAAAAACTCAAGTAGCAACCGAAGGCACTGCCAAGATGTCGCTCGTCGGCGGACTGTCGCACAGCTGCTTCTTGATTGAAGCCGACACAGTTGTCGAAGGCGCTGCCCTGTTCAAACGCCTATACGACTGCCTCGACATCCCCGAAGGCGAAGCCGAACCGATGCTCAACGTCCTCTGCCGATTCGTCGGCGACGGTTGGCACGTGCTCGTGTTCCCGCGAAAAAAGCATCGCCCCGACTGCTACTTCAAGGAAGGCGACGAAAACATCCTCATCAGCCCCGCTTCGGTCGACATGGGTGGCGTTTTCATCACTCCGCTGGAAAAAGACTTCGAGAAAATTACCACCGACGACATCGCTCAAATTCTCAGCGAATGTTGTCTCTCGGCTGACGAAGCTCAACAAATTGCTAACAAACTATAGTTCGATCTATGCAACAGCCAAACGTAAAAGTCGGAATAATGAGCGGCACGAGCATCAGTTTCGCGTTCGCTAAAGACTATACCATCGACGGCAAAACCGTCGCGGGTAGCCATATGGCAAAGCTCGTCGACGGCGAAATCGAATGGAACGGCAATCGCTACCCGTCGCTCGAATTTACGCCGGTCTGTGTCGCCGATAGCCACTTCACGCTCATCGACGTGACAATCGGTGTCAACTTCCATTGGGAACGAAAGGAGAACCAATCGTTCAGAGGCAGTCTGCGCCTGATTGTCGAAGGCGACAAACTCACCGCCGTCAACATTCTCCCCATCGAAGAATATCTGCTCAGCGTCATTTCGTCGGAAATGAGCGCCACCGCATCGCTGGAACTGCTTAAAGCGCACGCCGTGATTTCGCGCAGTTGGCTGCTTGCTCAAATCGACAAAAACAAGCAACTCACCGAAACAGCCACAGCCTATTGCCCGTGCACTCGCACCGACGGCGAACTCGTCAGATGGTTCGACCGCGAAGACCACGTCAACTTCGACGTGTGCGCCGACGACCACTGCCAACGCTATCAAGGCATCACTCGCGCGTCGACCGAAGCCGTTCAACGAGCAATCGAAGCTACTTGGGGCGAAGTGCTGATGGACGGCGACAAGCTCTGCGACGCTCGCTTCTCGAAGTCGTGCGGCGGCGTTTTCGAAGAGTTTGAAAACTGCTGGGAACCCGTTCATCACAACTACCTGCAGGCACGTCGCGACGGTGCAAATCCCGGCGATTTTCCCGACCTCACCGTCGAAGAAAACGCCCGCGAATGGATTCTCAACGCGCCCGACGCATTCTGTAACACTCACGACGCTCGAATCCTCTCGCAAGTGCTCAACTCCTACGACCAAGAGACAACCGACTTCTACCGCTGGAAAGTGGAATATAGTCAAGCCGAACTCGCACGACTCGTCGGCGAGCGCTCCGGCGAAGACTACGGCGAAATCATCGATTTGATTCCCGTAGCACGCGGCACTTCCGGCAGAATCTATCGACTGAAAATCGTAGGCACACGCAAGACGCAAATCATCGGCAAAGAACTCGAAATACGTCGCACACTCTCGCCGTCGCACCTCTACAGTTCGGCTTTCGTGGTCGAAAAAGTCGGCAACAGCGAAATCCCCGACCGATTCATCATTCGCGGTGCCGGATGGGGACACGGCGTCGGGCTCTGCCAAATCGGCGCAGCCGTCATGGGCGAAAAAGGATATAACTACAACCAAATTCTACAACATTACTTTGTCGGCGCTAAAGTCACAAAGCTGTACCAATAAACATTCGATATCGATATGAAATCA
>JBJEDP010000304.1:0-3104 GCA_051872175.1 Candidatus Limisoma sp. | reverse complement strand
AGAATGCTTCTACGGCAAAGAAAATGCTCCGCTCATCGTTGGCGGTCGCTATGGTTTGGGTTCTAAAGACACTACTCCGGCTCAAATCCTTTCAGTATTCGAAAATCTTGCTTTGCCGCAACCGAAAGACCATTTCACTCTTGGCATCGTCGACGACGTTACATTCACTTCACTCCCCAAGAAAGAAGAAATTGCTCTTGGCGGTGAAGGTATGTTCGAGGCTAAATTCTACGGACTCGGTGCCGATGGTACTGTGGGTGCTAACAAGAACTCGGTTAAGATTATAGGTGACAACACCAATAAATATTGCCAAGCATACTTCTCTTACGACTCGAAGAAATCGGGCGGCTTCACTTGCTCGCACCTCCGTTTCGGCGACACTCCGATTCGCTCAACATACTTGGTAAACACTCCTAACTTCGTGGCATGTCACGTTCAAGCTTACTTGCACATGTACGACGTTACTCGCGGTCTTCGTCCGAATGGTACATTCCTTCTCAACACCGTTTGGGATGGCGAAGAACTTGCAAAGAATCTTCCTAACAAAGTTAAGAAGTATTTCGCTCAAAACAACATCACCGTTTACTATATCAACGCTACTAAAATTGCTCAAGAAATCGGCTTAGGCAATCGTACCAACACAATCCTTCAATCGGCATTCTTCCGCATTACGGAAGTAATCCCCGTAGAACTCGCCGTTGAACAAATGAAGAAGTTCATCGTTAAGTCGTACGGTAAGAAGGGTGAAGACGTTGTCAGCAAGAACTATCAAGCAGTCGACCGCGGTAATGAGTTTGCAAAACTTACTATCGACCCGGCTTGGGCAAATCTTGCCGACGATGCAGCAATAGCAAACGACGATCCGAAATTCATCAACGAAATCGTTCGCCCGATTAATGCTCAAGACGGCGACTTGCTTACAGTATCAGCATTCAAAGACAATGCCGACGGTACATGGCAACAAGGTACTGCCGCTTACGAAAAGCGCGGCGTTGCAACTTTCGTTCCCGAATGGATTCCCGAATTCTGTATCCAATGTAACAAATGTGCTTACGTTTGTCCTCACGCAGCAATTCGTCCGTTCGTGCTCGACGCTGCCGAAATGGCAAATTCTCCGTTCGACGATGCTTCTACAAAAGTCGCTTTGGGCAAGCAATTCGCCGGCATGAAGTTCGTTCAACAAGTTGACGTGCTCGACTGCCTCGGTTGCGGTAACTGCGTTGACGTATGTCCGGGTATCAAGGGTAACAAAGCTCTCGCTATGAAGCCTCTCGAAACTCAATTGGACGTACAAAAAGGTTGGGACTACTGCACAAAGCAAGTTAAGTCGAAACAAGCATTGGTCGACATCAAAGCAAACGTCAAGAACTCGCAATTCGCAACTCCGTTGTTTGAGTTCTCAGGCGCATGCTCAGGCTGTGGCGAAACTCCGTACGTAAAACTTATCTCTCAATTGTTCGGTAACCACGAAATCGTTGCCAACGCAACAGGTTGCTCGTCAATCTACTCAGGCTCTGTTCCGTCGACTCCTTATACAACCGACGAAAACGGCAATGGTCCGGCATGGGCAAACTCACTCTTCGAAGACTTCTGCGAATTCGGTCTTGGTATGACTCTCGCTCACGAGAAAATGACATCACGAATCGTAGCCTTGATGGATGAAGCCGCTCAATCCGACGCTCCGGCAGAATTTAAGGCTGCATGCGCAGAATGGATGGCAGGCAAAGACGATGCCGAAGCAAGCCGCGTTGCTGCTGCAAAACTTATCCCGATGATTGAAGCCGGCAAAGACAAATGCGACATCTGCAAGCGTTTGGACGGCGTGAAAGGTCACTTGGTAAAACGTAGCCAATGGATTATCGGTGGCGACGGTGCTTCGTACGACATCGGTTTCGGCGGTCTCGACCACGTTATCGCTTCAGGTAAGAACGTAAACATCTTGGTACTCGACACCGAAGTTTACTCTAACACCGGTGGTCAAGCATCTAAGGCAACACCTCTTGGCGCAATCGCTAAATTTGCCGCTTCCGGTAAACGCGTTCGCAAGAAAGACCTCGGCTTGATTGCATCAACTTATGGTTACGTTTACGTAGCACAAATAGCAATGGGTGCCGACCAAGCACAAACCCTTAAAGCTATCCGCGAAGCAGAAGCATACGACGGTCCGTCGTTGATTATCGCTTACGCTCCCTGTATCAACCACGGTCTTAAGAAAGGTATGGGTAAGGCTCAAGCAGAAGAAGCTGCAGCAGTTGAATGCGGCTACTGGCACTTGTGGCGTTACAATCCCGAACTCGAGAAAGAAGGCAAGAACCCGTTCTCGCTCGACAGCAAAGAACCGAATTGGGACAACTTCGAAGCATTCCTCAAAGGCGAAGTTCGCTATGCATCAGTGATGAAGCAATATCCGCAAGAGGCTGAAGAATTGTTCGCTGCCGCTAAGCAAAATGCTCAATGGCGCTACAACAACTACCGTCGCCTTGCTCGCCAACAATGGGGACAAGATCCTGACGAATTAGCATAATTCATCAGCTAAATAAACACTATGAGGGGCTGCCTAACACTTGTTAGACAACCCCTCGTTTCATTTACTTTTCAACTAACGTCAAGCCACAAATCGAGTAGGGGATTCGCCGAGTTTTGCTTGATAGAAAACAAGTTATACCTTGCAACAACACATTGCGACCATTGCGTTTGTCAAGCACCTGGATGCTGACCGAACCACTCTTATTTACTTTTCGCCGTACAAACATGATATAAATCATCAAACCGAGCAAAAAACAAATATCCTTACAAAAATTTGTAGGACCCAGCCGCCAGGGACGAAATCACAACATACGTTATTCTTATTCATCGATGGCGAGAATATTCCGCGTACGTTTGCCAGGTACAAGGATTTTATTGAAATGAATTTCCCTTGCCGGATTGAATCGAAAGCCATCGCGAAGTCGCACGCCGTTGTACGAGTAAAAAGCAACGAGTAAAAAACAATGCCCTGTTGAAAACTTTTTCACCGTCGGATATGTTTTGTCGGTTTTCTTCATTATTTTTGTATTTCAAACTAAAAACGAAACTAATATGAAGAGAAAACAAACTTTAATACT
>JBJEDP010000303.1:0-16239 GCA_051872175.1 Candidatus Limisoma sp. | reverse complement strand
TCTTTGACGGTGTTGCCGAAGACGTTCCACGTTGATTTGCCGAGCGATTTGGCGGCGGAGTTGATGAAGTGCAACGATTCTGCATCGACGCGACAGGTCGGCATTGAGTGGTGTACGATGCAGGCGCGCGACTTGCTTAGCCGCGGCGTAGAAAGCATCCATTTCTATTCGCTCAATGCGGTCGATAGTGTTAAGGCGGTGGCAAAAAGTGTGTATTGATATGAGGTTTAGCGATATAGTAGGGCAGGATTCTGTCAAGCAACGACTGCGTCAGATGGTCGACACTGACCGCATTCCGCACGCTTTGTTGCTCGAAGGTCCGGAGGGTGTCGGTAAGTTGGGCTTGGCACGTGCGTTTGCGCAGTATGTGCATTGCGAGCATCGCACAGCCGACGGTGAGCCGTGCGGCGTATGCCCGTCGTGCCGACAATATGAGACGGGCAATCAAGCCGATACGTTCTTCGTTTTTCCGATTTTTAAACGTAAATCGGGGTCGCCGTCGTATTGCGACGAGTTTATGGACGAATGGAAAGAATTTACGACGGCAAACCGTTATGCTTCGTTTGACGATTGGATTGACACGATTAACTGTGGTACGACCAAGCCGATAATTTATAACAATGAGGGCGACGTCATCTTGCGTAAACTGAGCACGAAGGCTTATGCGTCGTCGACAAAGATTATGATATTGTGGCTTCCGGAGAAGATGAATGAGCAGTGTGCGAATCACTTGCTGAAGATGATAGAGGAGCCGCACGAAGGCACTATTCTGGTGTTTGTCAGCAATGATGCGGCGGAGATTCTTCCGACGATATATTCTCGCGTTCAGCGGATTAAGGTCAAGCCGTTGACAATGGAAGCGGTGGCTCGATATTTGGTCGAGCGCTATGCTGTCGAGGGTGGCTATGCGCTGTCGATAGCCAATTCGACGGGTGGTAGCATCACACGTGCCGAGCAGATGTTGCGTAACGACGGTGATGCTCGCCAGCGCCTGGAAATGTTCAAGCGGCTGATGCGTTCGGCTTATAAGAAAGACGTGCGCGACTTGAAGGATTGGAGTGAAGATGTGGCTGATTTCGGCCGCGAGAAAGGGCGTATCTTCATGGAATATCTGTCGAAGATGGTTCGCGAAAATTTTATCTACAACATTGGGAATCCTGCGCTTAACTATATGAGCAGCGAAGAGTCGGACTTTAGTCGTAAGTTTTCGCCGTTTATCAATGAGCGCAACATCGAGATAATGGTTAAGGAGATAGATAAGGCAGTTGAAGACATAATGCGCAATGCGAATATGAAAATCGTATTGTTCGATTTTGCTTTGAAAATGACGATTGCCATAAAAATGTAAAAGATGAAAAAGTCATTCCTATCGCTTGTAGCAAGAGCATTTATTGAAGACTCGGAACTCAGCAAGATGTTGTTTGTGTTGCCGAACCGACGCAGTTGCACGTTTCTGCGCAACGAAATGCATATGGCGGCGCGCCAATCGATGATAATGCCGAGCATCGTGACGATTTCCGACTTTGTTGCCGAGCAATCGAATCTCGTCGAAGCCGACCGCATCGAGCTGCTTTTTGCCTTGTTTAATGTCTATAAATCGTTGAAAGGCACTCAAGATGTGACGTTCGAACGGTTTCTTTATTGGGGCGATACGATATTGAACGATTTTAACGACATCGATATGTATCTTATCGATTCCAACGAGGTGCTTAAAAACTTGGTGGACTATAAAGAAATCAACACCAACCCGTTGACCGAGAAGCAGTGCGAAGTGATTCGCCGATATTGGGGCGAGGAGCGCACTCCCGGGGGCGACGAAGGGCTCTTCGAAAAGTCGGAAAAATATCGTGTACTGTGGTCGAAATTGCCGGAGTTGTACGAGAAGTTCCGCAGTGCATTGCTCCGACGAGGCATCGGCTATCCGGGTCTAATCTATCGCAACGCCGCCGAACAGATAAAGAATCGAAAGGATTTCGGGTATGAGCAGATTGTGTTCGTCGGATTCAGCACGCTGTCGGCAGCGGAGAAGTCGATTTTCGAAGGCCTTAAAGAAATCGGCGACTACTATTGGGACTGCAACGGACCTGTGTTCGAAGACACAGACAATCTTGCTTCGTTTTTTACCGGCGACTATATAAAAGTTTTTCCAAGCAAAAGAGACCTTGGTGAAGAGCCGATTACGAAGCTACCCAACATTAATGTCATCTCTGTTCCGTCGGGAAGCGGGCAAGCCAAGGTAGTAGGCAAAATCCTCAACGAACTCTATCCGAAGGGAAAGGAATACAATAATCTGGTGGAAGCCGCCGTGGTATTGCCGGAGGAAAAGCATCTCTACAGTATGCTCTACAGCGTTCCGGAACAAATCACGGCAATCAACGTGACGATGGGATTTCCTATCAAGCAATCGTCGTCGGCAACGTTCTTCAACACGCTGAATTCGATGCTCAAACGTAGTCGCGTAGTCGACAATGAGACTTGCTACTTCTACGAAGATTTGAATTCGCTGCTTTCGCATCCGTTTATTGCTACAAATCGAAAATTTGTAGCAGCGGTTCAGTCGAAAATCACCGAGGGTAGGCTCTATTTTGTGCCAACGTCGGTAATTTGCGAGCATTCCGATAATTTTACTCCTATTTTCGAATATCGTGCCGACATTGACGGGTATGAGTATCTGAAAGGAGTACTGGGAGCCATTGTCGGTAGCGAAGGATTGTCGCAAATAGATTCGTATTTCTTGGAAATCTACAACAATGCCATTTTGCGCATCAAGCAGTTGACCGAAAAAGAGCATATCGTTACTCAAGGTTTGCAGTATCTGTATCTGACGAATCGGTTGCTGAGCACGGTGACGGTGCCATTTGAGAGCGAACCGTTGGTCGGTATGCAAATTATGGGCGTGCTCGAAACACGTTTGCTTGACTTCAAGAATCTCTTCATACTGTCGATGAACGAGAAAGTATATCCGACGAAGTCGTATACGGCATCGTTCATTCCACAGTTTATGCGCCGAGGATATGGTATGCCGACGCGTCTTCAACAAGATGCGATGCAGACTTACTACTTCTATCGGATGCTCAGTCGAGCCGAAAATGTCTATCTCATCTACGACACTCGTGTGCAGGGGCGCTCGAGCGGCGAGGAGTCGCGTTTCATCAAACAATTAGAGCGAATCTACAAAGATAAATGTCAGTCGTTCCAACGCAGTATCTACTCGTTCACCCTTGCATCGCGAAAAAAAGACCAGATAGTGGTCACTAAGACGGAAGACATCCAAAACAAGTTGAAAAGATATTTGGCGTCCAACGGCGAAACTCCGGAGCGATGCCTTTCGCCATCGACGATTTATAAATATCTCGGATGCAGCTTGCGCTTCTATTTGGAGTCGGTCGAAGGCATCAAAGAGCCGGAAGAAATCGATGATTTTATCGACCCGGCAACGTTTGGTAATGTCATTCATAGAACTTTGCAGACTGCATACGAAGATGCCCCTCAAGAAAAGGTGTCGGCACAGTTCCTTGAAGGGTTGAAAGCCGGCGGAATCGACAATTATATCAAGCAAGCCATTGTCTCCGAATATATGCAAAAGGACCCCACGTCATACATTATCGACGACAAAACAATGACAGGCGACGTCAGCGTCATACTTGCTGCGGTACACGAAATGATAATACCGATGCTCGAATATGAGATTCAGACATTCTGCCAAAACGGCACTGTTTTCGAGTACGTTGAGGGAGAAACCAAGAAAATGTGCACCATACCGATTAATGCAGGTAATGTTAACATCGAATTTATTATCGACAGGCTTGACCGCGCCGGCGGCACGTTGCGTATTGTCGACTACAAATCGGGTAACGATGAAATAGCGTTATCCAATATAGACACGGCATTCTGCGGCGATAATAATTATAAAGGTATTTTCCAAGTGCTTTTGTATGGACATTTATACAATCTTGTAGAAGGTAGAAAAGACGCGATTCAGCCTGCGATTTATAAATTTCGCACGATGTACCCGGAACCGGGCAAATCGTTCGGGTTGTATCGAAAGGGTAAAATAAAAGATGTAAAGTTGAATCCGCAAGTAAAGGATTATCATTGCGTAATGGCTGATAACGTCGATGACTCGGCGGAGTTCTACAATAAGTTTATTAATACGCTTAACGAAATTTTCAACCCGAATGTACCTTTCAAGCAGACTCAGAACAAGAATCATTGCTCATTCTGTCCGTTCAAAGACTTGTGTGCGGATTAGATTCGGTCTGCCGATGCAATAACTGCCGCCGAATATCGTTACAATAATAAAGAATAGGATTATGAAACAGGCTATAATAACAGCAATCGCCGTAGTCGTAGCCGCGACTGCAATGGCAAACGAAGTAAGATTCGAGGGCTGTCGTGTGATAACGGTGAAGCCGGAAGCCTCCACCGGATTGGAAAGCATCTACGTGGTCGATTCAGCAGCGGGTGCAACGATGTCGTATGTGTCCGACGGCGGCAATGTCGATTGGCTGCGTTTTCGCGAGTCGGGTGGCGGTTTTGCCGACGAAGTCCGAGGCGTAGTCGAGTCGGGCAACACCACGTCGCTCGGCAATTTCGAAGCCGATTGCGGATATATCATCGCCGACGGCAGTCGTCAACATTGTTATTGGATTGTCGACTATTCAAAGCACGAGTTTTCGCTCAACGGCATATCATTCGCCGACGAACAGGATTGCGGCACAGCCACGTTGCTGATTGACGGTCGTGGCAGCGCTATTCAGTATTATACCATCAACGGCGTGCCCAAGCAACTTAGCCGTCAGATTGCCGTAACCTACGATTCGCAGGAATGGAACGAGGCTGATTTGGAATACAAAACCGTAGAGCAGAGCAAAACGCTCGACGCCATCGGCGAGCGCCTGGTCGTTGCGGCTCCGCTGACCAACACGACGTTTACTATCAGCGGCGACAGATTCTCGACAGAGTGGGGCAGAGGCGTGTCGGTAACGAGCGACACTTATACAGCATTGGCAGTCGATGCAAATACGACAGCTACTCAGACCGAGCGCGACAACGACAATGAGCAGCGCACCGATTCCGAATCGCTCGGAGGTTCCGCTCCGGCAGAAATCACGTTCAAAGCCTACTGCTCGGATGCCGTTGAATATCGCGAATGGCAATTCAGCGCCGACCCCGAGTTTAACGACGTGAGCGTAAGCATGAAAGACGAAGAAATTACATACACATTTACCGAACAAGGAACAACCTACGTTCGCTTTTTGGCGGCAAATGCCGATGGCTCGTGTATGACCGAGAGCGAACCCTATCAAGTGACCATCGGCGAATCCGCTTTGGAATGTCCCAACGCATTTTCGCCTGATGCCAGCGAAGGTATTAACGATGTTTGGAAAGTGTCCTACAAATCGTTGACGTCGTTCAAATGTTGGATTTTCGACCGTTACGGCGTTGAAATGTGCCATTTCGAAGACCCGTCGCAAGGCTGGGATGGTAAGTATAAAGGTAAGTATGTAAAATCGGGTGTTTACTTCTACGTAATCGAAGCAACAGGTTCCGACGGAAAGAAATATAAGAAAAAAGGTGATATAAACATTCTAAAATCAAAAAACAACAGTACAACTAATGAAGGAACTGAATAGACTATTTGCGACGATTGCGATTGTATGTTTTGTAAACGTATTCGTATGGGCTAACGACAATACGGTGGTAAGTCCGATAGTGCCGGCAAAGATAACCTTTGCGGGAACAGAGATATCTTTCGACCGCGAAGATATGTACGAACGAATGGACCGCGAACTCACCTCGTTGGTGTTTGGACATTCGTCGACGATGCTTGCCATCAAACGTGCTAATAAGTATTACGACGTAATTGTGCCTATCCTGAAACGCAACGGCGTGCCGACCGATTTCTTCTATTTGGTTGCAACGGAGAGCATCTTCGACGAGCGTGCCTATTCCGGTGCTAAGGCTGCCGGACTTTGGCAGTTCCTTGCAGCAACAGGCAAGCAGTTCGGGCTGGAAGTAAACGACGACGTCGACGAACGCTACAACGTCGAAAAAGCCACCGAAGCGGCATGCAAATACCTCAAGCAAGGCTATAAAAAGTATGGCTGCTGGCTTACCGTGGCATCGTCGTACAACGCCGGAATGGCGCGTATCGCTTCAGAACTGACCAAGCAAGATGCACAAAATGCTTTCGACCTTTACCTTAACAAGGAAACGTCGCGCTACATCTTCCGCATTATGGCGTACAAACTCGTCCTTGAAAATTACGAAAAATATGGTTTTCGAGTAGCCAAAAACCAACTTTATTACGCACCGAAATGCAAAGATGTCGTAGTGGATACGGCTGTTGCCGATTGGGTGGACTGGGCGAAACAACATGGCATCTCGTATGCGCAATTGCGCGAGGCTAATCAGTGGATTCGCAGCACTTCTCTCCCCAACAAAACCGGGAAACAATATGTTGTGAAAGTTCCCGTAAAGAAAGAACTTTATCGCAGTTCTCAGACTAAGACAGTAGCAAAATTATTCGACAAATGATACATTCGAACGACATCGACGACACAATTTCAGTAGAAGGTGCTCGCGTCCACAACCTCAAAAATATCGACGTCGAGATACCTCATAATAAGTTGACCGTAATTACCGGACTCAGCGGTAGCGGAAAGTCGTCGCTTGCGTTCGATACCATCTACGCAGAGGGGCAACGTCGCTACATCGACACGTTTTCGGCTTATGCCCGGCGTATGCTGGGTGGACTTGAGCGACCGGATATCGACAAAATCGAGGGCTTGACGCCTGTCATTTCGATTGAGCAAAAAACAATCAACAAGAATCCTCGAAGCACTATTGGTACCATCACCGAAGTCTACGACTTCCTGCGGTTGCTCTATGCCCGTATAGGCGAAGCCGTTTCGTATCTTTCCGGACAGAAGATGGTGAAATACAGCGAGCAGCAAATCGTCGACCTTATCCTTCAGAAATATGTCGGCAAGAAGACAATGGTTCTCGCACCATTGGTTAATAATCGAAAAGGTCACTACAAAGACTTGTTTGAGCAATATCGCCGCAAGGGATATCTCAATGTGCGCGTCGACGGTGAAATTTGCGAACTCGTTGCCGGAATGAAAGTCGACCGCTATCGCAACCACAACATCGAACTCGTTGTCGATAAGTTGAAGGTGGTCGACACCGACCGACGTCGACTGTCCGACACCGTGGCATTGGCAATGAAGCAAGCCGGCGGATTGGTGATGATTTACGACGTCGATGCCGATGAAGTTGGCTATTACAGCAGAACGCTTATGGACCCCGCTACCGGGCTTTCTTATCGCGAGCCGGCGCCGCACAACTTTTCGTTCAACTCGCCGCTCGGTGCGTGTCCGCACTGCAAAGGTCTCGGCTACGTCAACGTTGTCGATAAAGATAAAATTATTCCCGATAAGTCGAAATCGATTCATTCCGGCGGAATCGTTCCGCTCGGTTCTTATAAGAATACACTGATTTTCAATCAGATAGATGCGTTGTGCCAAAACTATGGCTTTACGCTCAAAACGCCGATTGAGCAACTTCCCGACGACTTGCTCAACGACATCTTGAACGGCACCGGAGAACGACTGGAATTGTCGTCGGAAGTCTCGACGTTCGATTCCTATGCAACGTTCGACGGAGTGCTGAAGTATGTCGAATCGCAGCAGGACGATGACGACTCCGCCTTTGACCAAAAACGTTCGAATCGATTCTTTACTTCCGTGGTTTGCCCGCACTGTCACGGCGCTCGGCTCAACAAAGAGGCTTTGCACTTTTTCGTGGCAGGCAAGAGCATTTACGACTTGTCGGCAATGCAGATTTCCGACTTGAAAGTGTGGTTCGACGGCGTGGCTGACCAACTTAGCGACACTCAAAACATCATCGCTCGCGAAATCATTAAAGAAATCAAGTCGCGCTTGTCGTTCATGTGTCAAGTCGGGTTGGGCTACTTGTCGCTCATCCGCGGCTCTTCGACGCTCTCCGGAGGCGAAAGCCAGCGCATCCGTTTGGCTACTCAACTCGGCTCGCAACTCGTCAACGTAACCTATATCCTCGACGAACCAAGTATCGGGCTTCATCAGCGTGACAATGAGCGACTTATAGAGTCGTTGAAGCAGTTGCGCGACAGCGACAATACGATAATCGTGGTCGAACACGATAAGGACATTATGCTTCAAGCCGACTACGTCATCGACATCGGTCCGGGAGCAGGTCGCACAGGCGGCAACGTCGTTTTTGCCGGAACTCCGGCAGAGATGTTGTCGGCAGATACCATGACGTCGCGCTACCTCAACGGCAGGGATTGCATTCCCGTGCCCGACCGGCGCCGCAAGGGCAACGGCATGACGCTTACGCTTCGAGGCTGTACGGGAAACAATCTGAAATCGGTCGATTTCACGTTACCGTTAGGAATGTTTGTGTGCGTCACCGGAGTGAGCGGCAGCGGCAAGTCGTCGCTTGTCAACGGCACGCTGCAGCCCATTTTGAGCCAGATTTTCCACAAATCGCTTGCCGATGCGTTGCCATACAAATCCGTGGAGGGTGTTGAAAATCTGAATAAGATAATAACCATCGACCAATCGCCGATAGGGCGCTTGCCGCGGTCGAATCCTGCTACGTACACAAAGTTGTGGGACGACATTCGCGATGTGTTTGTCCGCCTCCCTGAGTCGAAAATTCGCGGATATCGTGCCGGGCGATTCTCGTTTAATGCAAACGGTGGCGGCAAATGCCCCGAATGTAAAGGCAACGGCTATAAAACAATCGAAATGAACTTCTTGCCGAACGTGTTTGTGCCGTGTCCGGCTTGTGGCGGCAAGCGTTTCGACCGCGAAACTCTCGAAGTGCGTTACAAAGGAAAATCGATTGCCGATGTGCTCGATATGACCATCAATCAAGCCGCCGAATTTTTCGAAAACATTCCGTCGATAGCGCGTAAGCTCCGCGTGTTGCAGAGCGTCGGATTGGGATACGTAAAACTCGGACAACCATCGTCGACGCTTTCCGGCGGTGAATGCCAGCGTATCAAGTTGGCGCTACATCTTTCGCGTCCCGACACCGGCAAAACGCTCTTCATCCTCGACGAGCCGACTACCGGTTTGCATTTCCACGACATCAGCCTTCTGCTCGACGTGCTTCAAGCCCTGGTCGACAAAGGGAATACCGTGCTGGTCATCGAGCACAATATGGACGTGATAAAATGCGCCGACTATGTAGTCGATATGGGTCCTGACGGAGGTTCTGAGGGCGGTCGTATCGTAGCCGAAGGCACGCCTGAACAAATCGCCAAGTCGAAAAAGTCAATCACCGGACGATTCCTCCGCAAAGAGATTTAACCGGCGTTATTCATACCATTTCTACAGCAAGGACTAACTGACAACACCTTAGCGCAATGCTCGCTCTTCCTCTTTAAAGGTAGGATTTACTACATTATACATCGTCATCGCTGTGCTCGCGCTTTTTTACATTCTCTAATTGATTCTCCCGACGGATTTGCGGTATTCAAGCCACTTGACGTAGCAATTGATTCGTGCTTCAATTTCTGTCTGTTGCGCTTGTTGCCAGATGGTTTGCGCTTCGAGATAGTCGGAAAGCGTTTCGGTGCCTTTCTCATATTGGAGGCGACTCGTGCGCAGGTTTTCGTTTGCCGATTCGACTGTCGATGCTGCAAGCCGTTTTTCCAAAAACGCTTCGTCTAAGTTGTTGTACGATTGTGCCACCTCAAGCGACAGCAGTTCGTCGGTGTATTGGCGGTCTGCCATCGCTTTGGCATACTGCGCTTTTGCCGATTTGATTTTGTTGATTCGGTGCCCGAAGTCGTAGAGTGGTATCGACACTTGCACGCCGACGAGGAAGTTCCAGCTGTCGATGAGTTTTGTGCCGTTGAGTTTTATTCCGTTGGCATAACCGTATTGTCCGACTAAGCCGACTTGAGGCATATAGTCACTTTTTGCAAGTGCGATATTCTCTTTTGCCAATTCGCTTTGACTTTCGACAATGAGGTATTCCGGACGGTCGAAGATGTCGTGCTGCGCTTCTTTTTCGGGCGAAACGTCGGGTAGGTCGGTGGTCGTTTCGATGTCGTCTATGATTGGACGTCCGATTTCGTGACAAAGGTTCATCTTTGCCAGTCGCAGTGCATTTTCAGCTCGGCGCATATCCAATTCGCTCTCGTTGAGTTTTACCTTAACTTTTAGCACGTCGTTTTTCTGTTTTACGCCGTGACGGTATGCCGATTCGACTGTGCGAAGCAATTCTGTCAGCAACGAGTTGTAGGAATTAGCCACCTTCAGCAATTCGCCGGCTTTCACCACATTAGCATAAGCCTTCGAGGTGGCAACAACGATTTCCGACTCGGTCAATCGTTTGTTTTGGCGGTATATGTCGTTGGCAAGTTTCGACATTCGGTAGCCTGTTTGAATCTTGCCGCCCATATATATCGGTTGCTCGATTTTGACACCTGCCGATGCGAGCCAATCGATGTCGTACGAGAGCTTCAAGCCGGGAAATAGGGCATATTTGTCGGGCGACATTTCTCCGCCTTCGACTATCGGCAACTGTCCTCCGCCGGAGTCGTACGAACCGTTGGCGCTGGTGTAGATGGCATTTCCGGTGAGCGATAGGTTGGGGAAGAAGAGCGCTTTGGCACTCTTTTGCTCATATTCGCCGGCACTCAAGCTGTAGTTTGCCGATTCGATGCGCTTGTTGTTAGTTTTCGCCAAGTCGATGCATTCTTCGAGCGAAAGCTGAGTTTGTGCAACTGCCGAAATCGCAAGTCCTGCGAGGGTTGAAATTATTATTAATCTTTTCATTTCATTTTAATTTTAAAGAATAAAGCATAAAGCACCGGCATAAATATCAGCGTGGCAACCGACGAGAATAGCAAACCTCCCATAATCGTTGCCGCCATCGACCCGAACATCGAATCGCTTAGCAGTGGTACCATGCCGAGAATCGTTGTGAGCGATGCCATCATAACCGGACGCATACGGCTTTCCGAACTTTTCAGCAGAGCCTCCGTCGGACTGCATCCGCTCTCCAGTTGTAAGTTGATTTCGTCCATCAACACTATGCAGTTTTTAATCAACATACCGACAAGTCCCAGCGCGCCGACGATTGCGCAGAAGGTAAACGATTGCCCGGTTATAAGCATTGCCGCCACGATGCCGATTGACAACAGCGGGATACAACATATTATTATTGTCGGCTTTCGGTAGTCCTTGAAAAGCATTATTAGGATGGCAATCATAAGCACAACGCCCAATGGCACGTTTTCAAACAGGTAGTGCATCGTTTGCGTGCTCGCGTCTTTTTCGCCCATCCATTTGAGTCCATATCCCGGAGGCAGCGGTATTTGCTCAATCTTTTCGGCGATGATAGTTCTTGCCTTTTCGGTTTCGTAGCCCGGAGCGGGTGAGCACATCACCGTCTGTGAGCGTTGTCCGTTGTAGCGCGGCACAACGGGGTCTTCCCAGCGCACATTTATGCCGTTGCTCACCTGATTGAGCGGTGTCGTTTGGTTGACGGTTGCGATAATTTCTTCCATATCGACAGTGCCTGAGCGTACAGCCATTATGGCATCTTTGTTGATAATGCCGTTGAGGTTGGGTAGCGTAGAAAAGACCGGGACGCTTTCCAGATTGTCCAACTTTCCGCCGTCGGGGTCTACACACTTCAGATAGATGGTGTTTTTATGAATACCTTCGTAGAAATAGCCGATGGGAATACCGCCTGCTGCCGTCAAAACCGATGTTGCAATGTCTTTGCGCGAAAGCGCGGAGCGTCGTGCAGCAGTTTGGTTGTAGTCAATGTCGAGAACGGGCATTGCCGGCTCCCAATCGGTGGTGGTCATCATCACTTCCGGCGAATGGTCCATAATAGCGCGTGCCGAGTCGGCAAGTTGGTGAAGTACCGCCGGGTCGGGTCCGGTAAAGAGTGCCTCTATCGGGTATTTCTTATACATAATGTTGTAGCGTTTCAACTTGATGTAAGCATCCGGATAGAGCGCTTGAAGTTCTTGTTGAAGGCTGTCGATATGTTCTTCGAGCGACTTTGCCGACTCGAAGTCGATAATCAATTCGCCGTAGGAAAGCGATGGTGTTGCTATGCTTCGAACGAGGTTATAGCGTGCAGGTGTGCCGCCAACCGACGTTGTTATGTCGCCGATGTAGGGCAACTTCTGAAGACGATGACGAATGGATTCAAGGTCGGCGGCTACTTTGTCGGAATTAGTCCCTTCCGGCAGTTTGTATTCCATGTAGAGCTGGTCGTACTCCATATCGGGGAAGAATCCATGACGCATAAATCCGTAGCCGTAACCGCTGAGCCCGACCAAAATCAATGCGATGACAATCGTCGCAATGCGATGGCGCAGGCAGAATGTCAGGCTGTTGCGCAACCATTGATAGGCGATGCCGTCACTCTTTGCCTTAGCGTCGGCAGTCTTGTGCGTTTTTATCCAGTTGTCTGCCATCAACGGGACGTGGACAAGTGCCAAAATCCAACTCAGCATGAGCGAAACGGCGAGCACGATAAAGAGGTCGCGCACATACACGCCTGCCGTGTCGGGCGAGAGAAATACAGGTAAAAATGCCAGTATCGCTATCAGCGTAGCGCCAAGAAGTGGCATTGCCGTCCTCTTCCCGATTTGTGTCAAGGCTTCTCTACGCGGCAAGCCTCGATTGAGGTCTACCAAGATGCCATCTACTATCACAATCGCATTGTCGACAAGCATACCCATCGCCAAGATGAATGAAGCGAGCGACACGCGTTGCATCGACCCGTCGGCAAAGCCTAATATCAAGAAACTGCCAACGACGATAATTACCAAACTAATCCCGATAATTACGCCGCTTCGCCAGCCCATAACAAGCATTAGAATCGCTACGACGATGACCACCGATTCGACAAGGTTGGTGAAAAACGTCGACAATGCATCGATGACGCGTTCCGGCTGATTGAACACCTTGTGGTATTCCACTCCGGCGCTGAAATGATCAGATTTGAGTTCCGCCAAGCGTTGCTCGACCAATTTGCCGACTTTGACAATGTCCGACCCCGACGAGGCGGCTACGGCAATGCCAAGCGCAGGCTCGTCGTTGTACTTCAGCGAATTACGTATCGGCTCAGCGTAGCCATTGTCGATAATCGCAATGTCCGACATCCGAAGTTGGTCGTCTTCATGACCTTGTATAATCATTTGCCTGATTTGCTCAACTTGCTTGAATTTGTCGGTTACCGCCACGCGTATGCGCTTCGGACCATTGTCGTAGTAGCCCGTATAGTAGATGCCGTTTTGACCGTTGAGCGTGGTAAGAATCTCCGCCGGCGAAACTCCAAGAGTTGCCATCCGCTCCGGCAGCATTTCTATGTTGATGCATTCCTCGCGTTCGCCGTATATCAGTACGCGTGCAACGCCATCGATGTTGGTCAACTCTCGTTGAATCTGTCGTGCGTAGTCGGAAAGCTTTCGCTCATCGATGCCGTCGCCGGTCAGCGCATAAAACATTCCGTAAACCAATCCGAAATCATCTTGTACCGATACAGAAGTCCCGTCGGGCAACTTAGATTCGGCATCCGACACTTTTCGCCGTAGCATCTCCCAACACTGTTCAATTTTGTCGTCGGGCACCGTACGCTTCATCTCGACTTGGATAATCGCCATGTCATTGTACGACCAGCTGCTGATATTGTCCACCTCGCCAATCGTGCGGATGTTTTTTTCCAGCGACTCCGTAACCTCCATCTCCATTTCGTGTGCCGAAGCGCCAGGGCGTATGGCTACAACCATCGCTGTCTTTACCTTGATTTCCGGGTCTTCGAGTTTGCTCATTCGGTATGCCGAAAACAGACCACCGATGAGTAGTACGGCAAGTAAAAAGTAGACCAACTTTTTATTGTCGAAAGCCCATTTGCCTAAGTCAATCATAACAATCCTCCCACGTTAGTTTCGCTTGCCGGAGCAAGGCGTTCCACCGTTTGCCCGTCTTTGAGTTTGTGAACCCCCGATGTGACAATCTCCTCGCCTGCCTTAAGCCCGGATTTGATGACGGCGTTTCCTTTAGTGTCGAGCCGTTCCACTTCGATTTGATGACGGCTAAGCTTGCCGTTTGAAGCGTTGAAAATCCAAACGAAGCTATTGCCGTTATCCTCGAAAATAGCCGAAGTCGGTATCTCTATGCTGCTACTTACGGCAACGTCAGTTTGCGAAAGATGAACCATCGCATTCATCCCCGGCGAAAGACGATTCGACACGCCGTTTGGCACGGCAAGCCGCACCGTGTAGAGCTGGTTGGCATTCGCCGCCGGAGATATGCTTATCAGTTTCAAATCGACGGTTTTCGACTCCAAGAAATCAAACGACGTAGTGAATGATGTGAAACTGCTTCGATTGACGTAAGTCGATGCCGGAATATTAATTTCTATTTCAAGACTATTGTCGGTGATTATCGACAAAACCGGCATACCCGCTCCCAAAACCGTTGGCGGGTCGTAGATGCGTTTCTTGACGGTGCCGCTGAAAGGCGCATAGATTCGAGTGTCTGCCAATTGGTCTTTTGCATGCTTGTATTTTGCGGAAATTTGCTGTAAACCGTAGCGCGCTTTGTCGTAGTCGCCGGCGGTAGCTACGCTGTCGTTGTAAAGCGCAATGACACGTTCGGCTTCCGATTTGATTTTATAGTATTCCGCCTCGGTAGCAGCGAGTTGCGTTTGATAGTCGGTCGGGTCAAGTTCCGCAACGATTTGCCCTTTCCTTACCTTGTCGCCCTCGTCAACATAGACGCGAGCAAGCGTTCCGCTAACCTTGAACGCCATATTTACTTCCTCCGAGGCCTTCACTCTTCCCGGAAAGTCGGTCGTTGTCGCCTGCGCATCGCTTCCAACTGTGAGCGTTTCAACCTTTACAAGTCTTGACTCCTTCACTTCTTTTCGGCACGACTGCATTGCCAATGCCAAAATGATTGTTGCACAAATTGTTATAAAATATCGTTTCATAATACTGCAATTTTTACTTCTTCTTTTTGCAAAAATATCATTATTTGGCAATTAAACTTGTGTTGATAATTATTGAGTATTGTACGATTTGTTCTTTTTATTGAAATTTAATACCTCAAAAACTTGTGTAATTGACAACAATTAGTTTCATTTGCATCGAATTAAGTCAAAAATATATGATTGAAGACCCAAAAATTGAATTGTTTGATGTAGACAAGGAAAACGCACAAGCACAAAATATGCTGATTTGTCTTGAACGTAATGGTTTCCTACTATGCCGTCGTGGCTATATCGTTTTGAAAATCGACGATAAAACATTCACTGTCAAGGCTGGCGACCTATATATCTATACCGCTTTTTCACAGACATATGTAGAAGACTTCAGCGACGATTTGGAAGGCATTGCCGGAACAGCCGATTTCGACTTCGTCCTTTCATCGCTTGAGTCGATTTCCAACACCCAAAGCCACGTGTACATTCGTTTCCACCCGTGCGTGACGCTTTCGCCGGAGCAATTCAAACGTATCGAGCAGTTAGCATTGTCGATTCGTATGCGCAAAGACATCGAAAGCCCGCTGAGTTTATCGATAGTGTCGGCTTTGGTTGCGGCATTTTGCTATGAAATTGTTGACGCATTCATTTCAAATACACCGGTGCCTTTGGTGCAGCAAACGCGCAAAGACAAGATGTTTCAGAAATTTTTGATAGCACTCTATCAGAATTATTCGACGCATCGCGATGTGAAATTTTACGCAGACTTATTGAATCTTACACCTCGCTATTTTTCGACCTTGATTCGACAAGTGTCAGGGCGCACACCCATCGATTGGATTTCGCTCTTTGTCGTTATCGAAGCCAAACGCCTCTTATCCAATCCAAACATCAGCATCAAAGAAGTAGCCAATCGGCTAAACTTCTCCGAACAGTCATTCTTCGGCCGCTACTTTAAACAATACACCGGCTACTCCCCCTCGGAATACAAATCGCAAACAATCCCCAAAAACGAGTAAGAGCGCGTTCCCGACGGATTCTAACCCATCTTTTACCTTTTCACTATCCTGCGCGTCGGTGCGACCTACCCGGCGTGCGGATGTAAAGCGGGTAAATTGCATAGATTTTGCTCATTGGCAATGCTAAGTCGGAGACTTTGCAAGCAATCGCATCGCTGTAGACAATCAAACGAATGTAGGCTCTGACACCGACTCGGTGCTTTAT
>JBJEDP010000302.1:0-3117 GCA_051872175.1 Candidatus Limisoma sp. | reverse complement strand
GTCGAAAGTGAAGGCGATCCACTTTGCCGTGACCGACATCAAGGGCAACCTCATCGGTATCATCAACGTGAACAGCCTGCGCAAGATTATCTTCCGCAGCGAATTATATAGAATGTACAAGGCAGAGCAACTCATGCAAAAGCCCACGCTGTTGCTGCGCACCGACGACTCGATGCAGTCTGTCATGGACAAGTTCCAGAGCGTCGATGCCGCAACCTTGCCCGTCGTAAATCCCGAAGGGCATTTCGAAGGCTTCGTTTCCAAAACGCGCCTTTACTCCCTGTATCGGCAAATCATAAAAGATTTTTCAGAAGAATAATATAAATATGGACAAGAAAGAACTTCGCATCGTATATATGGGCACGCCCGACTTCGCCGTTGCCGCGCTCGACAAACTTGTGAGCGGCGACTACAACGTGGTCGGCGTTATCACAATGCCTGACAAGCCCGTAGGGCGGCATCAAAACACGCTGCAAGCCTCGCCCGTCAAGCAATACGCACAGCAAAAGGGCATCCCCGTGCTGCAACCCGAGAAACTCAAAGATGAAACCTTTCTCGCAGCCCTCGACGCCTTGCAGCCCGATTTGCAAATCGTGGTGGCGTTCAGAATGCTGCCCGAAGTCGTGTGGAACCGCCCGCGCCTCGGCACGTTCAACCTCCACGCAGCCCTCCTGCCGCAGTATCGCGGTGCCGCGCCCATCAACTGGGCGGTGATCAACGGCGACACGGAAACGGGCGTCACGACTTTCTTCCTCGACCACAACATCGACACCGGCCGCGTTATCCGCCGCGTGCCGGTCCCCATTTCCGACACTGATAACGCTGGCGACGTGCACGACCGCCTTATGACCCTCGGCGCGGACGTGGTGGCAGAAACCGTGGACATGATATTGGCGGGCAACGTGCAGGCAATTCCGCAAGAAGAGATGATGACCGACGAACCCCTGCGCCCCGCCCCGAAGATATTTAAAGAAACCTGCCGCCTCGACACAGCCCTCGGCGTGAAACGTGCCTACGACTTCGTGCGCGGTCTCTCGCCATATCCTGCCGCCTGGCTCGAAGCGCATATCGACGGCAAGCCGTTGGCGATAAAATTATTCCGCACGGAAAAAGAATTTGCCGCCCATGCCTATGCGCCCGGCACTTTATTGACCGACGGGCATAAGCAGCTAAAACTCGCCCTCTCCGACGGTTCCCTCATTATCCGCGACCTGCAGCCCGCCGGCAAGAAGCGTATGCCCGCAGAAAGCTGGCTCAACGGTCTGCGCCTTGCGGCCAATACAGAAAAGGACGCGCAAGGGTTGTTTGTGCTGGGGTAAATATCATAAGAAACAGGACATAATGAAAAGCAAGCAAAAGACAATCGGTCAAGTGTTCACGCCGCAATTTATTGTTTCGGCGATGCTTGATTATTGCGGCTATTCCGGCAGCGGCGTTGTCAAGAAACATATCATTGACAATAGTTGCGGCGACGGCGCATTCCTGAAAGAGATTGTCGCAAGATATATTTCGGCGGCGCGAGGCTGCGGGATGGGTGACGAGGAATTGGCTGAGGACTTGTCGCAATACGTCCACGGAATAGACAATGATATTAACGCTTATGAGGCTTGCTTGAAAAATCTCGACGACATTGCCTCTCGCGAAGGCTTGCCCAAGGTGAATTGGGACGTTCGGCATGCAAATTCCTTGGTGGTGCGGCACTTCGACGGGCAGATGGCATACGTTGTGGGCAATCCGCCGTATGTTCGCGTGCATAACCTTGACGATACTTACGATGCCGTCAAGCAATTCAAGTTTGCCAACGGAGGCATGACCGACCTTTACCTTGCTTTCTTTGAACTCGGTTTTAAGATGCTCGCATCTACGGGCAAACTTTGCTACATCACGCCGAGTTCGTGGTTGAACAGCCTTGCGGCGACCAATATGCGCTTCCACATTATGCGTACAAAGACCTTGACGGAACTTATCGACTTGGGACATTTCCAACCCTTTGAGAACGCCACGGCTTACACCATAATCTCTTTGTTCGACAATAGTGCCGCGCAAAACAAGTCGTTTGCTTATTATCAGTACGACGGATCGCAGAGAAAGCGCGTGCCCGTGGCGCAACTCTCGTTTGAGGAAGCTTTTATCGGTGGTTGCTTGTACCTGTCCGATCAAGCGACTTTGGCAACGCTGCGCGACATCAAGACAAAAAAGACCGACAGGTACGTTTCCGTGAAAAACGGCTTCGCAACTCTTGCAGACAGCGTCTTTATTGGTAGCGGCATTCCCGATTCTCCGATTACAATCCCCGTTATTAAAGCCTCCACGGGCAAAGCCACTAAATGCCTGTTCCCTTATGACAGACAGGGAAAGCCTTTGCCGCAAAACTATATTTTCAGCATCGAACCCGTTGCCAATCATTTGCTCGCCTATAAAGTGGATTTGCTTAAAGGAAAAGAGGATAAGGAAGACTGGTATCTTTATGGCAGAACGCAGGCTTTGGGAGATGTTTACCGCAACAAATTGTCAATAAATGCATTGATAAGAGACGAGCATGACCTGAAAATAAAAGATGTGCCCAGCGGAGAAGGCATTTACAGCGGACTTTACATCATTGCAAACCTTCGCGTCAGCCTCTACCGCATTCGCGAAATTCTTTGCACCGACCGCTTCGCGCATTACGTCAAGGCTCTGAAAAAATACAAGAGCGGAGGTTATTATACCTACAACTCCAAAGATGTGGAGCAGTACATCAATTATATTATTTCGCTAAATCCTAACGAGTATGTTGAACAACCGAAATTTCTACAAAAGCCGATAAACGTTAGGAAAGAAAGTAGGGGCGTATTGCATACGCCCGGAAGATGATTGTATCATTGAAAATTCCATTCGGCGCACTCGGCGAGCGTATGCAAAGATAGTGCAAGGTGAGCGCAATCAAGTTTACTTGAATTGCCGAGCCGCAGCCTATCTTATTAAATACGCCCCTATTGCGTGAGGCCTTTGGAAAAACATAGGAAGCCATGACCTACAAACAAGAAACCATAAAGCCTTACAACGACAACGAGGCTAAGGGCAAGCAGGTGGAGCAGATGTTCGACAACATCGCGCCGTCTTACGATTTGCTTAACC
>JBJEDP010000301.1:0-3137 GCA_051872175.1 Candidatus Limisoma sp. | reverse complement strand
CTTACCTCTTACCTCTTACCTCTTACCTCTTACCTCTTACCTCTTACCTCTTACCTCTTACCTCTTACCTCTTACCTCTTACCTCTTACCTCTTACCTCTTACCTCTTACCTCTTACCTCAAAACCCCTCCAGGCGGATTTTTGTTTCTTCGAAATCGGAGATGAGGTCGTGCATTATTGCCGCTACGGGTTTCACCTCGCGGATTGCGCCGACGATTTGCCCGATTTCCAGTTCACCGTTCTGCAAATCGCCCTCGAAAATGCCACGCTTCGATGCGGCACGACCTAACAACTGACGCAACTCGTCGGCATCAGCGCCGCGACTTTCCGCTTCGGCAATTCTGGCAAACAGTTCATTCTTTATCAATCGTGTCGGCGAAATCTTCTTCAGCGCAAGCATCGTTCCGTCTTCGCCCAAGCCGACGCACAACTGTTTGAACGCATCGCTTGCCGAACTTTCGCTGCTCACGGCAAACAGAGTGCCAATCTGAACACCTTCGGCGCCAAGTGCCATAGCGGCAAGCATCGCCCTACCCGAGCCTATGCCTCCGGCAGCTATCAACGGCAACGAAACAGCTTCGCGCACTTGCGGAATCAGCGTCATCGTGGTAATCTCTTCGCGACCGTTATGTCCTCCGGCTTCAAAGCCCTCAGCCACAACGGCATCCACGCCGGCTTCCTCGCATTTCTTGGCAAATTTGCTGCTCGCCACAACGTGAGCCACCTTGATACCGGCATCGTGAAGCATAGACGTGTACTTTTTGGGACTTCCCGCCGAGGTAAACACAATCTTCACGCCCTTGTCGATGATAATCTCCATAAGGCGGTCGATTTCGGGATACATCAACGGCACGTTGACGCCCCAAGGACAAGACGTTGCCGCATTCATTTTGTCGATGTGTTCGAGGAGCGTTTCGGGATGCATACTGCCTGCGCCGAGCAAGCCTAATCCGCCGGCATTGCTTACCGCCGATGCCAAGCGCCATCCGCTACACCACACCATACCGCCTGCAATGACGGGATATTTGATTCCAAAGAGTTCGGTTATGCGATTCGATTTCATATTTGTTGAAGATTAGCTATTATTGTTGATAGAAATTTTCATCCTTGTCCTTGCGAAACGATGTCGACAACGGGTTGCCAAGGCAGCCAGCCGCGGCACTTCATCCGCCGACAGAAGTTACCGTCGGCAGAAATGACGTACAACGTCGTGAAGTCGTCGCCGCCCCAGCCGATGCGATAACGGCAGCGCACCGGAACAGGCAGAATTGCTCGCACACGCCCGTTATGGTCGCACACCTGAATGCCGATGCGAGTCGAGCAATAGAGATTGCCTCGGTTGTCGTAAATCAAGTTGTATGCCGGGCTGTCGCCCTCAAGACGATAGAACGGCTCGGCGGCATAAAGGCTACCGTCGGGCGCGAGCAAATTGTCGTAGACGATGGGATGAGTCGGGCTTGCAATGGCAACGTGGCGGCAATTCGGCATCATTGCACAAACGGAATCGTAAGGCAATCGGTTTGCCGTATCAATGACGCTATCGGGCTTCGTCCAACCGCTACCGTCAAGCAAAATTTGCTCAAGCATATCGTTTTGGCTCTTTCCTGCCACAACGCTGTCGCCCGAGCAAAGCCAACGAATGACACGGTCGAAAATACGCGTGCCGTGCGCTATGCTATGTCCGCCGTCGCCCCACTCGTGGTCAACCGCGTAGCCGGCGAAGCGAAGCGCCGATTCGACGGCAAGGTTTTCTTCAAACCAATCGCCAAACAACGGATTCCATGCGTCTTTCTCGCCGTCTTGCAGAAATACGCGAATCGGCTTGGGCTCGGTTTTGCGAATCAGCGAATTATACGAACCGCCGCCACGCATAGCCACAAACGTGCCGCACGCCGAGTAGACACGACGAAACAAGTCGGGGCGCTCCCATGCCATTGTAAAAGCCGCAATGCCGCTACTGCTGGCGCCGGCGACGATGCGTCGGTCGGGATTTGACGTCAGACGGATTTCTCTGCCGTCGGCAGTCGTAAGAGTTTCAACACGCGGAAGCACTTCGGTTTCGACGAACTCGGCGAGCAACGGGCTGCAACTGTCAAACTCGTAACTGCGGTTGTAGCGCAACACGTTCGAATGGCGGTCGACAACCCTCCCCGGCTCGACAAATACGCCAATCATCACCGGCAGCTGATTCTCGCATATCAGGCTATCGATAGTCTCTACGGCGTTGAAAAGATTGCCGTCGAGCCCCACATAGAGCCATGCCTCACGCTCGGGAGTGTATTGTTTTGGCACATAGACTTGAATGCGCCGCTGTGTGCCGGGAAACGACGCAGAGTCGGCAAGGTCGAACTCCAACGTCTCGCCTACCGTCGTCCATGCGCCGGCAAAAAGGAATGCCGCGCAACAGGCTAAAGATGTAAGAAAACGCCTCATTTCAGCAATTCATCCAATTCCTTCGCCATGTCGTCGTAGGTAGCCAACGGATAGTCGATATGCACATATCGAATCGTTCCGCTGCGGTCGGAGATAAAAACGTGAGGAACAGTGCCGGGAGCAAAAAGATGCAACACGTCGCGGTTGTCTTGCTGCGAATACGGGAAGGTCAGCCCGTGCTCCGCCCAATATTTTTCCAAAGTTTCCGCCGTGTCGCCCGTACCGATTCCGACAAACTTAATTTTGTCGCCATAACTCTCGTACACCTCTTGAAGTACCGGGAATTCTTTCTGGCAATCGCGGCACTCGGTGTGGAAAAACACAATCAAACTCGGTGTGCCGACGAGTTGAGCCTTGTCGACGGTAGAGCCGTCGTTCATCAGCACGCTGAAATTCGGCAATTTGTCGCCGGGACCGAGGTCGATTTCTCCGTTTGGGTCATCTTTGTCGTTAACACACGCTGTCAGTGCAAGAACCGACGCAAATACAATCAATATTCGATTAAATAGTTTCATAATATTACATTTTATGGCAAAAATATCAACAATCCGCAAGAAAAACAATTATTTATCAAATTTTTATCAAAATTGACATTTTTCTCGGCAACGGTTTGTAACTTTGCCGACAATGTCGTACATTCCTGACTTTTTCACTTTCGAGGGTTATAGCTCTGGCTATCAGGGTTATAACCCCCAAAAGTTTGT